>VYCX01000216.1 GCA_009843725.1 Boseongicola sp. SB0675_bin_26 | reverse complement strand
GCGGATGGCCAGGGGACCGAAACCGGGGACGCGCAGCCTGCCGTCCCTGACCTTCACACCGGAGACGGCGACTTAGGGATCGTCGCGCCTGCATTGGGTGAGGCCTTGCACTGGTCAAAGAAGGTCAGCGACCTGCCCGTTTTCCGGCAGCAGTCGATCCGTTCCTCCAGCGTCCGCTCGAGCAACTGCCAGGTGCTCCGCCTCTGCGAAGCGGGCGGTACACGATCTGCCTGTGCGTGGCGACGTGGGCCATGCGGTCGTTCCTCCGGCTTGGGCTTGGACGAGGGCCTCGGCTGCGCCTCGAAACGCATCCTGACCGCAAATGATCCACGATTCAAGCATAAAGTTCGCTTCTTGTTCCAACTTTCCGGAAGCCGTTGCCGCACATGATCCTCGTTCCCTTCGGCATCATTCGCGTGGACGCCTCGTGCGATGCCGTGTGCCGGCCGGAGGAGTTGACCTGACGGGCGGCCTTTAAGCATATAAGTCCCTTTAGTCTCCTAAATTCAGGTTGTTGTGTTATCGATAACTTTTTTCTTGACAAATGTCGCCTCTGGAACAACGCTGATGGAACGTTGCAGATGAATCAAGCCTGTGAGGACGTCATGTCAGACACGCCCTTGGTCGAGATGCGGAGCATCACCAAGCGCTTTGGCGGTGTGACAGCGTTGTCTGATGTCGACCTTGATGCCTACGCAGGCGAGGTACTGGCCATAGTCGGTGACAATGGCGCCGGAAAGTCGACACTCATAAAGATCCTTACTGGGGTCTACCAGCCGACTGCAGGTGAGATGTTTCTGGCCGGAGAGCCGATTTCCTTTGGCAGCCATGCGGACGCCATAGCAAAGGGCATCGACGCCGTTTACCAGACGCTCGCGCTCGCGGATCATCTGGATCCGCCGGCCAACATGTTCTTGGGCAACGAGCTGACGAAAAAGGTGATGGGCGTAACCGTGCTCGACATCGCCCGCATGAGAACGGAGACCGAGCGTGTATTGATGGATCGGCTCGGCGTCACGCTAAAGTCCTTGGATTCGCCGACCGAGAGCTTGTCGGGCGGCCAGCGTCAAGCTGTTGCGATTGCCAGGGCAGTCTATCACGAAGACCTTCGCGTTCTGGTCATGGACGAACCGACCGCGGCCCTTGGCCCCCAGGAGACCGCACGCACACTCAATCTTATCAAGGCCCTGAAAGTGCAAGGTCTTGCGATCATATTGATCAGCCACTCGCTCGACGAGGTGTTCCAGGTCTCGGACCGCATCCACGTTCAGCGCCGAGGAAAGCGAGTAGGTTTCGTCAGGACCGCAGAATCCAGCAACCAGGAAGTGCTTGGAATGATCGTGGGCGCGAAGGAGGCCGCGTGATGGCTGCCGAAGACGCCCACGCGGCCCGAACGCTGAACGAGCGAATCGAACCTTACTTCGCGATCATCGGTCCCATGGCAATGATCCTTGCGTTGCTGCTCTTCATGGCGGTTGTCGAACCCGCACGGTATTTCCGCTGGTCGAATGTCAACTTGATCCTTTTGGACGCGGCGCTCTACATGCCGATGGCAATGGCGATGACGTTCGTCATTACCCAGCGGGGCATCGATCTTTCGGTCGGATCGATTGCGGCGTTGTCCGCCATAATCATGGCATTCCTGATCAAGCAATTTGGCTTCTCGGTC
This sequence comes from Boseongicola sp. SB0675_bin_26, assembly GCA_009843725.1. Classification (GTDB taxonomy): domain Bacteria; phylum Pseudomonadota; class Alphaproteobacteria; order Rhodobacterales; family Rhodobacteraceae; genus JAJEFO01. The sequence goes on along the minus strand of VYCX01000216.1, from coordinate 1,660 downwards.
TATATCGCGCTGCCGATCGCCTTGGGCCTCGGGGCGCTCATGGGCCTCGTCAACGGGCTGATCATCACCCGGTTCAACGTGCCGGATCTAATTGGTACGCTGGCGATGGACCTGGTCTATCGTGGATTTGCGCTGGTGATCGCGAAGGGGCTGGTCCTGGCGCGTTTCCCGGAACTCATAACTGAAATCGGGCGCGGGCGGCTCCCGGGCCTCGTGCCGATACCGGTAGTCATTGGAATCGCGACCATGATCGCAGGGTATGTTCTGCTGCGTCGCAGCCATTTCGGCCGCTATACCATCGCCATTGGATCAAATCCCGAAGCTGCGGAACTGACCGGCATTGCGGTAAGCCGCCACAAGGTCTATGCCTACGTCCTCTGCGGCGCCTGTGCGGCTCTGGCCGGGGTCATGCTGACCGGCAAGCTGAACGCAATCCAGGCAACCTCGGCACCATATTTCAATCTTCATGTCATTGCGGCGGTCGTGGTGGGTGGCACTTCGCTCTTCGGCGGTCGCGCGTCCATGATCGGCTCCTTCGCTGGCGTGCTGCTCTTGTCGATGATGATCAACGCGCTTGTGACGCTGAGGATCGAGTTCTTCTGGCAGTCGGTTGCGTCGGGCGTCGTGATCGTCTCCTCGGTGGCGCTCTATTCCTGGATGCAGAAAAAGGACCGTGACGGGGCAGGCGGACTGATTGCCGAGCTAATGACATCGGAGGGCCAAAAGATGACCCGCTTCTCGGCTGCCATAGTCGGTGCGCTGATCCTGCTTTTGGCAATCGGAGCAATTTTTGCCGGCAATCCGCAGGCAAGCGGATGAGCCGGACTCATTGCGGGAAGATGCCACCGGGGGTGCATCCCCGGCGGCACCATTGGTCCCGCACTCATGCTAGAGGAGGACAACCAACATGAGAAAACTAGCAGCAACCACATTCGTGGCAACCATTGTAATGACGGGAGCGGTCTGGGCCGCGGACGAACTGCCGCTGAGAGAACTGCCCGGGATCGAAGATCGCGACTACTGGATTCCCGGCGAAGTGAATGCCGAGGGAAAGCTTGAGGCCCTGCAGGAAGTCGTCGGTTCTGCCGCAGTTCCGTTTTCCGGAAGCCAGGACGGGCCAATCCAGATCGCGTTGATCTACCCTTCGGCGGATGTCTCGGATTTCTGGGCTCGCAATTACCTGGCCATGACCAGGCGTCTGGACGAGCTGGGCATCCAGTATGAGACGACCGAATTTGCCTCGCGCCAGATCGAACACTCGCTGCAATCGACCTACGCCAGCCAAGTGGAGCAGGACGCCGATCTCTATGACTACGTCATCTTTGGTCCTTCCGAACTGGCTACCCAGGCCGACAACATTTCCAAACTTGCGGGCAATGATGGGTTCACGACTTATGTCTGGGCATTTCACACACCACTGAAGTACCTCGAAAACCAGCCCGACGCCTGGTTTGACTTTTCGTCTGCCGCGGGTGCGCTGACTATGTGCGACTATATGCTCAGCCGTCTAGGCAATGACGTGACCATGGCGTTGAACCGCGGCATCCCCGGGATCACGGACAACCAGCGCTCGGGCGACTTCAAGGCGTGTGTCGAGGAGAAAGGCAACTGGACTACGGTCTACGAGCATTATGGCGAATATCAGCGTGAAGGCGGTTTT
>VYCX01000082.1 GCA_009843725.1 Boseongicola sp. SB0675_bin_26 | reverse complement strand
ATGTAGAAAGCCGACGTGCGCTCCAACACATCTCGGTCAATCGCGTCGAGATCTGGAAGGAAGCCAGTCTCCCTGGTAGCGGGCAGAAAGACCGGGTCCGACCCGGCGGCAAGCGCGCCGGTCATGTAGGCTTGGTAGAACGGGTTCGGGATCAGGACGAACGGGCGCCTGCCGTTCTTCGCCTCCGGGCAGAGCGCGACCGAAGCGGAGAACAGCCCTTCCCGCGTTCCGTTGAGGACCATCAATCGGTCCTCATCCAGTGCGACCCCAAAACGGCGTTCAATCCACCCTGCAATCGCGGCAAGAAGCTCGGGCGAGCCGTGGTTCGGCGGATACCGGCCGAAGTCCTCTGCATGTGCGGAAATTGTCTCGCTCACGAATTCGGGAAAGGCATGTCGCGGCTCGCCAATGGACAGATTGACGACCTCCCCTCCTGGCGCGTACGAATCCAAAAGAGCCCGCAAACGCGGCCATGTATGGTCCGGAAGGTTCGCAAACCGTTCGGGAACTTGCATCTCTGCCTCAATGCCGGGGTCGTTGCGCCCCGTTTTCCAGAACAATAGCCGGAGAAGCCGCGTCGGTCCACGCCAAATGGCGATCCTGGCCTGCAGTCAGCAAACCTGTGGCATTTTCGACGATTTCAGGACAGGGCCGTTTCCGCCGCGAAACCCAGTCTGAGGATGTCTTCCTCCCGGGACCCCTGAAGCATCAAGCCACAGGATGCAGCGCCGATGGGCAGCGTCAGCGCCGCAAGTCCCATCAGGTTGCCGATTCGAGTGTTCTGGAGCGCCCGAAGGTTCGTCCGCGTGAACGCCTCCTCATCCGCGAGCAGTGCACTGGCCTTCGGGGGGCGAATCGGCACGCTCGGGAGGATCATCCCGTCAAACCCGCTCGCGGCTTCCCGATAGATCTCTCGAAGCGCATTCAATTTCTCCCACGCGGCCTGCCAGCCGTCTGCACTGATCGACCTTCCTTGCAAAAAGCGCTTTCTGACCGGGGGATACATGAGATCGCCCTCAGCTTCGATCCTGTCCTTCCACGTGTCGTATGCTTCCGCGGGGAAGAGAACAGGGGCCAGCGCCATGGCTTCGTCGACGACGGGAACTTCGATGTCATCGACCTGTGCACCAGCGACGCGAAGGCGCTCGACGGCCTTCTCAAACGCGTTGCGGGGCTCATCCTCGATTCCCTCGAACGCTGCAGTGCGAAGCACTGCAAGCTTGACGCCCGCTAGCGTCGGTTCGCCAAGGTCCATGGGTCGGACCCCTTCGAGAGCCGCCAGCAGCAGCGCCGAATCCTCCACCGACCGACAAAGCGGCCCAACCGTGTCGAAGCGGGGGCAGAGCGGCACGACGCCCTCAAGCGAAAGGCGTCCCCAGACCGTCTTGAGACCGACAAGGTCATTCCAGGCGGACGGCACGCGCACGGAACCGCCGGTATCCGAACCGATTCCCGCCGCCGCAAGCCCGAATGCCACGGAAGCGGCCGCACCGGAGGACGAGCCGCCGGAAACGGCCTCGGGATCATTGACGCACGGCGGGGATTCGGTGACGGGATTCAGCCCGAGCCCGGAAAACGCCAGTTCCGTCTGATGGGTCTTGCCGAGACTGACCAGGCCGGCCCGGGTCGCGTTCCGCAGGACCGTCGCGTCCATGCGGGGAACACGGCCCTTCAGCAAGTCGCTTCCCGACTCCGTCGCAACACCCGACATGTCGTAAAGATCCTTCCAGGACACGGGAACTCCGTCCAGTGGCGAAAGGCGCATGCCCGATCGCGCCCTGTCGCGCGCCGCAAGCGCCTCATCGCGCGCACGATCGGGCGTGACGCGAACATATATGCGAGGCGCCGCGGGATGCGCCTCGATCGCAGCAAGATGTGATTCAGCAAGATCTGCCGGATCAATCTCGCCAGCCCCGATCCCGCGCCCGAGATCTGCGGCGCGCATCTTCAACCATTCCTGCACGGATGCCTCCTGCCGTTTCGCGGACATCGTAGCCGCCGCGTGTCGCATGGACAATGACGCATGGTCCTGTGCATATGCTGACATGGATCTTGACGCGGACATCCTGATTGCGGGCGGCGGCCTCAATGGCACAGCGACGGCGCTCGCGCTGGCTTCGGCGGGGTTTCACGTGATGCTCGTCGAACCCCGATCTCGCGCTGAGCGGAAGGCGGACGACTTCGACGGCCGAAGCTACGCATTCGCGATTTCCTCGATGCGCGTGCTTCAGGCACTCGGCGTTTGGCCGCGACTGAAGGACGTTCAGCCGATACTGCGCATCAAGGTCACCGACGGCCGCCCCGGCGAAGGACCGTCGCCGCTCATGCTGACCTTCGATCACGGCGAGATCGAGGAAGGCCCTATGGGGTACATGGTCGAGGATCGTCACCTGCGACCGGAACTGCTCAACGCTGTCGGGGATTCGGGCGTCACGCAATTGGACGACCGCGTCATCGGACACCGTGCCGACGGCGCCGGCGTGCAGGCGACCCTGGGTTCCGGCGCGACACGGCGTGTCCGGCTTCTCATTGGCTGCGATGGCCAGACCAGCCCGATTGCCAGGCGCGTGGGGATCAGGCGCATGGGCTGGAGCTACGACCAAACAGCCCTGGTCTGCACGATTGCCCATGAGCAACCGCATCAGGGCATCGCTCATCAGTTCTTCATTCCCGCCGGACCGCTCGCAATCCTTCCGCTTTCCGGCAACCGCTCCTCGATCGTCTGGACCGAGAGAGCGGGGCGCGCCGAAATCGTCCAGGCGATGAGCGAAAGCGACTATCTCGACGAGCTTCGCCCACGCTTCGGCCGCTTTCTCGGAGACGTTTCCCTTGCTGGTCGCCGATTTGCATATCCTCTCCGTCTCTCGATTGCCGAACGATTCATCGCTGACCGCATGGCTCTCGTCGGAGATGCCGCACATGTCGTCCATCCGCTTGCCGGACAGGGGCTGAACGCCGGGCTCAAGGACGTGGCGGCTCTTGCCGAGGTCGTCACGGACGCGGCGCGGCGCGGCGAGGACATCGGGCGGCCGGAGGTCCTGAAGCGGTACGAGCAGTGGCGTCGCTTCGACACGATGGCGCTGGCAGCGGCGACAGACGGCTTCAATCGGCTGTTCTCCAATGACGTGGCACTGTTGCGCGGGCTTCGCGACGTCGGTCTTGGGCTGACGAATGCAATTCCCGGTCTCCGGCGGGCACTCATCCGCGAAGCGGCAGGGCTGACCGGCGACTTGCCGAGGCTGTCGAGGGGAAAGGGACTCTAGGCCGGCGTCCGGCCGTCAATCGAGCTTGCGCGCCTCGTCCACCAGCATGATCGGAATGCCGTCACGTAT
>VYCX01000038.1 GCA_009843725.1 Boseongicola sp. SB0675_bin_26 | reverse complement strand
GTCGATGTCGCCGACGGCGGCGCGTTCCATCATGTTCGCGCGCAGGGTCGTGATCATGAACGTCGTGCGGTCACGCACTTGTTCGCGCGTCTTGGAATGGAGAGCGCCTTCAAGTCATTCACGTTGACTGCAAATGGCGTCCTGACCCGTAACGAGGCGTTCATCGAGCTCGCTGGCGACAATGCTGTCTCCCACATCGCCGGTGCGGCCGTCGGGGATGGCGATTTTCATCACGACGACACCGTGTTTGTTGTCCACGACGCGGTCGGGTGCGAGAGCCGCCAGGTCTTCAAGAAGGTGCTGCGCAACGGTGCTGTTGGAACGTTTCAAGGCAAGATCCTGGTCAAGGAGGGGGCGCAGAAGACCGACGGGTACCAGATCAGCCAGTCGCTGCTTCTGGACGAGGACGCGCAGTTTCTGGCGAAGCCCGAACTCGAAATATATGCCGACGACGTGGCATGCTCCCACGGCTCGACGTCGGGTGCGATCGACGAGGACGCACTGTTCTACCTGCAGTCACGCGGCATTCCGAGACCCGACGCGCAGGATCTTCTGGTCCTCGCCTTTCTTGCGGAGGCGATCGAGGAAATCGAGAGCGAAGACATTGCCGAGGACATTTCCGGGCGGCTCAAAGGTTGGCTGCAGCGTCGCCGCAGATGAGCGTCGTTCTGGATATCTTGAGAACCTACCGGACTCCCAAGTCCGTTCAGGTCAGGCGGATGACGGGACTTCGCCGCGAAGGCGGCTTGCTTGCTTTGGTCCTGACGGCCTGCGGCCTCATCTTCGTGGCACAGTTGCCCAGGCTTGCGCGCGAAAGCTGGACGGATTCGACGATCGGGCTTGATGCGCGACTTGCCGGCGCTTTCTTTGCATGGATGGTGGCGATGCCGCTTGTGCTCTACGCAGTTGCGCTGCTGGTGCACATCGTGCTGCGACTGGTCCGGTGGCCCGCGACCGGCTACGCTTGCCGGGCGGCATTGTTCTGGGCGCTCCTCGCATCGACACCGGCCTGGCTCCTGTCCGGACTTGCTGCGGGCCTTGCCCCGGGGCTGCCGTTTGAAGCCATGAGCCTTGTTGCCTTGTTGCTCTTCTGCGCATTTCTTTGGGCCGGGATGCTGGCAATGAAGCAGGCGCAGGCGGAGGCAACGTGACACTCTGGGACCGAATTCCTGGCATTGCGCTGAGCATGCTTCGCGAGCCGCGATCGACTGCCGCCGAGCTCTTCAGGCTAGGTGTGCCGCGCGAAGCCGCGTGGTTGTCTTTCGTCCTGGTCATCGTGCTCTACGTCATTGCCGTCGAGCGGTTTCTGCCGATGGCGGAAGCGTTGGTGATGCCCGTGCCGAGACTGCCGCCTCTCTTGCGTGCCGGTCTGGAGCTGTGCAGCGAGCTGTTCCTGGTCTGGGTGCTGTGGAAGCTGGGTGGGGCGCTTGGTGGACAGGGCAAGTTTGAACAAGTGCTCCTGATGTTCGTTTTCGTCTGGATGTACTTCACTGTGGCGATCGTCCTCCTGCCGATCCTGGCAGCGTTTTCGTTCACGCTGACCGGGCTGGTCGGCATGGCGTTCTTCATTCACTGGATCTGGCTGTTCGTTTCGGTGATGGCCGAGGCCCATGGATTCAAGTCCCTTTGGACATCGTTTGTGCTGTTCGTGTTGTCCTGGATAGCGTTGTTCCTGTTCTCGCTCCTGTTCTCGCCATTGGTTGTCGGTGTCATCGGAGTGGGCAGCAGTGTATGATGTCGAGAAAATTCGCCGCGACTTTCCCATCCTTGGACGGGAAGTGAACGGCGAGCCGCTTGTCTATCTCGACAACGGTGCATCGGCGCAGAAGCCGCAGGTCGTGATTGATGCGGTCACGCGTGCATATTCGCAAGAATACTCCAACGTCCACAGGGGGCTGCACTATCTCTCCAACCTTGCGACCGAGAAGTACGAGGCTGTACGCGGCACCATTGCGCGATTCCTGAATGCCGGCGCTGTCGACGAGATCGTCATGAACTCGGGAACGACTGAAGGCATCAACACGGTGGCGTATGCCTGGGCCATGCCCAGAATCGAAGCGGGCGATGAAATCGTCCTTTCGGTTATGGAGCATCACGCCAACATCGTGCCATGGCACTTCCTGCGCGAACGGCAGGGTGTCGTCCTGAAATGGGTTGAAGTGGACGAAACGGGTGCGCTGCCGCCCGGAAGGGTCCTGGATGCGATCGGGCCAAGGACGAAGCTGGTTGCCGTCACGCACCTGTCGAACGTTCTGGGAACCAGGGTCGACGTGAAGTCCATTTGTCGCGGTGCGCAAGAAGCCGGCGTGCCGGTGCTTGTCGATGGCAGTCAGGGCGCGGTTCACATGCCCGTCGACGTTCAGGACATCGGGTGCGACTTCTATGCGATCACGGGGCACAAGCTCTACGGCCCGTCGGGTTCCGGGGCGGTCTACATCCGGAAGGAGCGTCAGGCGGAGATGCGACCCTTCATGGGCGGTGGCGACATGATCCGTGACGTGAGAAGGGATGGAATATCCTGGGCGGATCCGCCGATGAAATTCGAGGCCGGCACGCCCGGAATCGTTCAGCAGATCGGCTTCGGCATCGCCCTCGACTATCTCATGGGACTCGGCATGGAGAACGTGGCCCGGCACGAGGCCCGGCTGTGCGACTACTTGCGGTCGAGGATCGACGGGCTCAACTGGCTGAATGTTCAGGGGACGACGCCGGACAAGGCGGCAATATTCTCTTTCACCCTCGATGGCGCAGCCCACGCTCACGACATCTCCACGGTTCTTGACAAGAAAGGTGTCGCGGTCCGTGCAGGTCACCATTGCGCGGCACCGCTCATGGAGCACTACGGGATCACTGCGTCAGCGCGGGCGAGTTTCGGTCTGTACAACACCGAGGCTGAGGTCGACACGTTGGTTGAAGCACTGGAACTTTGCCAGGAACTGTTCGGGTGACGGAGCGGTTGCAGATGCGTCCCTGATCCAGCAGACCCACGTTATTTTCGAGCCCGATGGGCCGACGTGATGGTGGACCGGCGCGGTCGAGGCCGTCGGCGCACCGGTTTCGACGGCCGATGCATCGGGCAGGATTCCATGCACTTGCGAATCGACATGAAGGAACCGCGACACACGCTGCGCGGCCAAGCCGGAGCAATACGCCGACCCTGCCCAAACGCGCGGGCAGCGCAGGGCTACCTGACCTCACGACGCATCAAGCGAAATCCAGCGTGGGATACTCCTTGTCACAATGTCCAACTTCGGGTGTGATGCTTGTGCAGGGATGCGCTTGCGAAGAGGCGGCAACCTTACTATCAGGTCGCATTGGCACCCGTAGCTCAGC
>VYCX01000022.1:1284-3336 GCA_009843725.1 Boseongicola sp. SB0675_bin_26 | reverse complement strand
GAGGAGATCCCGATGACCATCTCGGGCAAGCCGCAGAAGTTCGTGATGCGGGACCGCATGGTGGAATTGCTGTCCGGTCCGGCGAAATGACCGCTTCTGGCCACTCTTGCCACCTCGAAAACGTCGATGCCCGTTGGGAGCCATCGGCTGGCAACCCATGATGATCAAGGAGGTGACGAAGGCGGCCCGTTCGGAACGACTGGATGTGTTCGGCCTGCTTCACGCGGAACCCGATGACGGCATCGGGGAGGGAACCATCGTGCTCCTCGGCCCCGCCGAACCCGGATTCTGGCCCCATGTGACGGCATCTCCCGAATTCTGCGACGGCGAGCCCGATCCCCTGGACCGCTGGTCCGCGCGCGTGGTCAAGCGAATCGCGGCGAACGCAGGTGGCGAGGCACTGCTCCCCTTCGGAACGCCGGCACGACCATTCACCCGCTGGGCGCTCAGGAGCGGGCAGGCATTTGTCTCGCCGGTCTTGCTGCTGGTTCATGCCCGCGCAGGCCTCTTCGTGTCATACAGGGGTGCCGTTCTGCTGCCCAAGCTGCTGGAACTTCCGAATCCGCCAGCCCGTCCCTGCGATGCATGCAAGGCGAAACCCTGCCTCTCGGCCTGTCCGGTCTCGGCGCTTGTCAGAGACCGCTATGATCTTCCGGCCTGCCATGCCTATCTTGAAACTGACGCAGGCCAGGATTGCATGTCTCGTGGATGCGCCGTGCGCCGCTCTTGCCCACTGGGACGCAATTATCCCAGAATGGAGATACAGTCGGCCCATCACATGAAGGCATTTCATCCGTGACACTCACGCTCATCCTGACGCGACATGCGAAATCATCATGGAACGATCCCACCCTGGACGACTTTGACCGCAGCCTGAGCGGACGGGGACGGAAGTCGGCGCCGCTGATCGGGCAGTGGCTGATCGAGCGCGGACACGTGCCGGAAGTCGTCGTTGCTTCGGGTGCAAGGCGCACCGTGGAGACATGGGAAGGCATGGCATCAGCCATGCCCGAGGCAACAGTGCTGGAACATAACACGGCACTCTTTCACGCGGGCGCAGGCACCATTCTGGAAGTCCTGCGCGAACAGGCCGCCGCCAGGGTCATGCTGATCGGCCACAACCCGGGATTCGCCGACTTCGCAAACCGGATCGTCGTGCAGCCCCCCAGGCATGACAGGTTCAATGACTATCCGACGGCCGCAACGGCCGTGATCGAGTTCGAACGCGAAAGCTGGGCGCAGGTACGCTGGGGCAGCGGCAGGATCCTGGATTTCGTCGTGCCCCGCGAACTGAAGTGACGCCAGCACGAAACACTGACGCCGCCTGCGGGCGACCGCGGATCGGCGGAGGCGCCGGGACGAAGGCCTCTCGCGTCAGTGGCCGAGAATCTGGCTCAGAAACAGCTTCGTGCGATCCGATTTCGGATTGTTGAAGAACTCTTCCGGCTCGTTCTGCTCCACGATCTGGCCGTCGTCCATGAAGATGACGCGGTTCGCGACCTGCCGGGCAAAGCCCATTTCGTGGGTTACGCAGAGCATGGTCATGCCCTCTTCGGCGAGCTCGATCTTGGTGTCCTGCTCTTCCTTGATCATTTCCGGATCAAGGGCCGACGTCGGCTCGTCGAAAAGCATGATCCGCGGCCGCATGCACAGGCTGCGCGCGATCGCGACCCGCTGCTGCTGGCCGCCGGAAAGCTGGCCCGGATACTTTTCGGCCTGCTCCGGGATCTTGACCTTCTCGAGAAAGTGCATCGCCGTTTCCTCGGCCTCCCGCTTCGGGATCTTGCGCACCCAGATCGGAGCCAAGGTGCAGTTTTCCAGGATCGTGAGATGCGGGAACAGGTTGAAGTGCTGGAAGCACATCCCGACCTCGGACCGGATCTTGTCGATGTTCTTCAGGTCGCTCGTCAGCTCCGTTCCCTCGACAATGATTTGCCCCGTCTGATGCTCTTCCAGGCGATTGATGCAACGAATGAGCGTGGACTTGCCCGACCCGGACGGGCCGCAAATCACGATGCGTTCGCCCTTGTTCACGGTCAGGTCTATGTCCCG
>VYCX01000022.1:0-1184 GCA_009843725.1 Boseongicola sp. SB0675_bin_26 | reverse complement strand
AGCGTGGTGTCCTTGAAGATCCCGATGAACGTCGAAACGATGCCGGGGATCGATATCTTGAGCGCCTGCGGCATGATGATCAGCCGCTGCGCCTGCCAGTAGTTCAGTCCGAGCGAATCCGCGCCTTCGTACTGGCCCGTCGGGAGGCCTGCAAGCCCGCCCCTGATCACTTCGGCCATGTAGGCGGCCGCAAACAGGGTGACCATGATCATCACCCTCAGGATGATGTCGAAATTCGTGCCTGGCGGCAGAAAGATGTTGAGGAGCGTCGACGCCACGAAGAGCAGGGTGATCAGCGGCACGCCACGGATGAATTCAATGAAGCCCACGCATATCGCCTTGACGATGAGCATGTTCGACTGGCGCCCGAGGGCGAGAAGGATTCCCAAAGGCAGCGAGCACCCGATGGCCACGACGCCGATCATGACGGAGAGCATGAATCCGCCGAACTTCCGGGACTCGACGGTCTCCAGCCAGAACGGGGCGGTGTCAGGTGAAATCGCGGCAAGGCCTTCGCCCAGCCCTGCAGCCAGAACCTCCGTCTGAACGGGAAATCCAAACCAGAGCATCCACCAGATGATGGCGGAAAGGATGCCAAGGACGAGCCCCGGCACCGTCCCGCGAAGGACGCGGCCGACGAAATAGGCCACGACAAAGCCCGCAGCGACGCCGACCGGCGTCCAGATGGATCCACCCCACATCAGCCAGGGCATCAGGAACGGATATGCTGCCGTAACGTACAGGAGTCTTGGCGACACCTTGTCGGCAAAGAGGACCGGTGCGAGCGCCGCGATCAGCAGCAGCAATGCCAGGATCGGCCGATAGTACAGTTCAGGCGGATAGAACCCGAAGAGGAGCTGCAGCCAGCGATCGTTGATCACGCCCCAGCAGGCATGACCATGTGTGCTGCCCCACGTCTCGATCATGACCTCGCGGCATTCGTTCAGGGATCCGGCGTTCCAGACGGACTGGAGCGTCCAGCCCAGAAGACCTGACAGGACATACCAGATCGCGGCAAGACAGAGCACGGTCAGGATTGCGTTCCACCAGTTCGGGAACAGGTTGGCACGCAGCCATCCGATCACGCCCACCGATGTCGGCGGCGGATCCTGCTCGGCCAGCATTTCGGTGCGGACAAAGGATGTATCGCTCACGTCATCGCTCCACCAGCGCAACTCTCTTGT
>VYCX01000304.1 GCA_009843725.1 Boseongicola sp. SB0675_bin_26 | reverse complement strand
GTTGACGGGGAGGCGCAAGCCTTCGCGGGCATTGTTGATGCCATCGAGGATGGCGACATGATCCTGGCTGGCGCGCTAGTAAGGAGCCATGTCGAGGCGCTGAGGCGGAAGATGCCAATGCCGGAGGCGGCAGTTCTTGGGTGCACACACTACCCGATCGTGGAGGATGAATTCAGGGCGGCGCTGGGACCTGGCGTCAAGGTGTTCAGCCAGCCGGCCCTGGTGGCCGACAGCCTGGCCGACTATTTGCAGCGGCATCCCGAAATGCGCGGTACTGGCGAGATCCCCATGTTCCTGACGACAGGCGACCCTCAGCGCGTCACCGATCAGGCAACCCGGTTCCTCCGGCGGAAGACGGAGTTTCACGCTGCGTGATTGCCGCGCGACCCCTGTCGCGCTAGATATCCATGATTTCCCGAAGGAGGGCCCCGATGCCCCACGACGTCGCCATTCTTGGTGCCAGCGGATATACAGGCGCCGAACTCGTTCGGCTGATCTCGACGCATCCGTCGATCCGGATCGCTGCGTTGACCGGAGACCGGAAAGCGGGTCAGCCGATGTCGACGGTGTTTCCGCATCTAGGTTACATGAAGCTGCCTGACCTGGTCGCCGTCGATCAAGTGGATTGGTCAGGAATTGACCTGGCATTCTGCGCGCTTCCGCACGCGACAAGCCAGGCCGTCATTCCATCCGTTCCCAGGCACGTGAAGGTCGTCGACCTGTCCGCCGACTTTCGCCTGCGCGACCCCGGTGCTTACGCAGCGTGGTACGGCAAGCCACATGCGGCAACGGAACTGCAGGAAGAGGCGGTTTACGGGCTGACCGAGTTCTACAGGGATGACATCCGGTCGGCGCGGCTTGTCGCGGGCACTGGCTGCAACGCAGCAGCCGGCCTGTACGGCCTGCGGCCGCTCTTCATGGAAAAGTGCATAGATGTCAATGATATATATCTGGACTTGAAGGCGTCCGTTTCCGGCGCAGGGCGGTCGCTGAAGGAACACCTTCTGATGGCCGAGATGGAAGACAACGTGATGCCGTATTCAGTGGGCGGCACGCATCGGCATCTTGGGGAATTCGACCAGGAATTGGCAAAGCTGGCAGACGGCGAGCCCAAGATCACGCTGACGCCGCACCTTCTGCCCTCCACGCGGGGAGTTGTCATGACCTGCTACGTGAAGGGCGTGCCAGAGCAGGTCCATGCGGCACTGAACAAGGTCTACGGCGACGAGGTCTTCATCCATGTCCTGCCGTTCGGCCAGGTTCCGCAGATGAAGCATGTGCGAGCCTCGAACTTCTGCCACATTGGCGTGGTGGGAGACCGCCGCGAGCGGGTCGCAACCGTGATTGTCGTGCTTGACAACCTGACCAAGGGATCGAGCGGGCAGGCGATTCAGAACGCGAACCTGATGCTCGGCGAAGACGAAACATCCGGGCTCATGGCTGCGCCCGTCTATCCGTGAAGCATCGGCCCCCTTTGGTGCCGCCTGCGGCCATTCTGCAGTTACAGCTCGGCCTGTTGCCGCTGCGCCCTGGACCGAGAATCAAGAATTCAACTGAGCGCTGTTGGTCCTCCGGAAAGTCGCGGAGTCAAATTGCCAGTCATCGGATCGGGATTCACCGATCGCGTCTCTCGCACGGATCGTGCGGATGAAAGGCCTGAAGAAGCAGCGGCGCATACAGGTCCTTGCACTGGCGGGCGCATGCCTTGTCGGCGTGCTGTTCGTGCTGTGGTTCTTGCCGAAGGATGCGTTTCAGTTCTTTCGGTCCCCGAGCGAAATTCTGGCTTCACCGCCCGCGGAGGATGAGTATTTCCAGTTGGGCGGACTGGTGAAGGACGGCTCGATGACCGGAGTTGACGGCGTGCGGTTCTCCTTCGTGGTCACCGACGGCGCAGCGGAGGTTCCCGTGACATATGTCGGAGGAGATCCGGCCCCGGACCTGTTCGGGGAGGGGCAGGGCACAATAGCAAAGGGATACTACGTGGACGGCGTGTTTCTGGCCCATGACCTCCTCGCAAAGCACGACGAGACCTACATGCCCGTAGAGGTGATCGATGCCCTGAAGGAACAGGGGGTATACCGGCAGCCGGAAAGTTAGCGGGATCATATGCCTAAGTGACCATCGGCCAGAAAGATGTTGCTATTTTGTTCTGGCCGGTTATGATGCGTGGGCGGGTGCCGGAAGCGCCCGATCCCCAAACGCTCACGCAGGAGCGAACACGTGGCCCTGACACAGACGCACAGGCAGGTTGTCTACCGCCTCCTTCCCCAGACGCGGAGCAACTGGCAGTGGCGGGAGACCACGCTCGAAGCCCAGCGGCAGCTCTACAACGCGGCACTTGAGGAACGGATCGACTTCCACCGCAAGACGGGGAAGTCACGGACCTGCTTCGACCAGTGCAAGGCGCTCACCGAGTGCAGGCGCGCGCTGCCTGAAATGGCCGAATGCGGGATCGCCATCCAGCGCGGGACGCTCAAGCGGCTCGACGGATCGTTCAAGGGCTTCTTCAACCGCCTGCGGAAGGGGGCGAAGGCGGGCTTCCCGAAGTTCAAGGGCAAGGCGTTCTTCGACAGCATCGCCATCGTCTCCGGCGTCAAGGTGCGCGACGGCACGCTCCACATCCCCGGCTTCGGTCCGATGACGATCCGGCGCAAGGGCGGCAACCCGCATCCCGACGGCAGGCCCGTCTCCGCCGTGCTCAAGCGTGCCGGCGGCAAGTGGACCGCCGTCGTCTGCTACGCCGTGGAGATCGAGGAGCCTGCCGACAACGGACACGTGCTCGGCCTCGACAGGAACTGCGGACAGGTCGCCGACAGCGACGGGGAACTGCACGCCATGCCGGACATGTCCAGGCTCGAAGGCCGGGCGAAGCGGCTGCAGCGCAAGCTGTCGCGCCAGCAGAAACGGTCGAAGCGACGCGAGCGGACGAAGCGGATGCTCGCGAAGACAAGGCGCAGGATCGCGAACCGCCGCCGCAACTGGCATCACCATGTCAGCAAGAGGCTCGCCGGCAAGGGCGGCGCCGTCGCCGTCGAGACCCTGGACGTGAAGGCCATGACGAGATCCGCCAAGGGGACCGTCGAGGAGCCGGGGACGAACGTGCCGCAGAAGGCGGGACTGAACCGCGTCATCCTGAACACCGGATGGACCGCGCTGAAGCGGATGCTTGACTGCAAGGCGGCGAACGTCATCACCGTTCCGGCGAGGAACACGTCAAGGACATGCCACGGGTGCGGGGCGGTGGAAGCCGCCAGCCGCAGAACTCGGGACGACTTCATCTGCGTTGCCTGCGGGCACGCGGCACATGCCGACATCAACGCGGCAAGGAACATCCGGTGCG
>VYCX01000520.1:1795-3374 GCA_009843725.1 Boseongicola sp. SB0675_bin_26 | reverse complement strand
GGCCTGTCATGGGCCGGGGTTTTCTTTTCAGCCCAACGTCGATCAGGCCAGCCGATTTGCATGCTGGCTTTCTTTCGTCTCGTTCTTCCTGGCTGTCGCTAAGGTTTGCCTGAAATCCGCCAACTTAGTTGGCAGGCCATCGGGTCGTTTGGCCGCCGATCCTTACCGGCTTCGGGAACCTACCGCTCGCGACCCGTCTCCAAATCGTGGGACCTTGAAACTCTCATGTTGCGGGCAGCATCGTTCACGGCGATCATCTCGCGCAACGCGAGTTTGTCCAGATTTCTGTCGCGCAGGCCGTCCACCCCAATCGAACAATGCGTTCATCAACCCTCCAAGGAGCAGCACCTTATGTGCCATGGTGTGTTGCTGCCAGGGAGCGATCAGCAGGCACCACCCTTCTTCATGCGTCAGCAGATCACCGACTTACAGCCTCTGACGGCGGTCCCGACGGCCAGTCCGATCGAGATGCTGAATCGTGATGCCAAGAGCGCTACTGAGCTTACACCACGCACAGACGCAACCTGAAAGGGCGTGGTCCCCGTGAAAGGGGTGGTCTTGCGTTGCCCTGCGATCCAATTCGCCCTTGCGAACCGATCATGATCGGCGCACGAACAGGTCACAAGGAATGAAGGGGATTCGCATGCACTTTGGCTTGAAACTCGCCTCGCTGCTCTTCGGGGCCGTGCTGGCCAGCCTGCTGACAGTCCCGGCAGGACCGGCTTACGGGCAGGACAGCGCGCCGGCGACGCAGTCGGCTGCTGATCCGGCGGATGTGCAGATCGGGAAGGCGGCCGCGCTTCTCGGCGATGGCCAGTGGGAAGCGGCGTTCGCCATCCTCCGGTCGCTGGCGGGCCGCGACCCGCGCGCGGACGAACTTCTGTTCGAGACCGGCATGGTCGCCTTGGCGCTGGCCCATCGCCCCGGGATCGGAGAGGCCGAACGCGACGCGTTTCTGGATATCTCCATCGACGCGTTTCGGGCCCTGCTCTCGGCCAATCCCGAACTGACCCGGATCCGGCTGGAACTGGCCCGCGCCTTTTTCCTGAAAGGTCAGGACGGCTTGGCCCGGCGGCATTTCGAACGGGTTCTGGCCGGAGACGTGCCGGCGCCCGTCGTGGCCAACGTCAACCGGTTCCTTGCCGAGATACGCGCCCGTCGGCGCTGGTCCGCGTATGGCGGGATCGGGCTGGCCCCGGACACGAACATCGGTGCGGTCACGGCCCGGCGGGAACAGGAACTCAACACTTTCCTTGGAGAGTTGCCTTTCACCTACAGTGACACGCCGACTTCCGGTGTGGGGGTGATCCTTTGGGGCGGTTGGGAATACGAACGACCGTTGGCCGAACGCACGCGGCTGCGTTTCGGCGGCAACGTCTCTCGCCGTGAGTATGCGGGCAGCCGTTTCGACAGGATGACGCTAGGCGCCCAGGCGGGCCCGCGCTGGCTGATCGCGCCCGGCACGGAAGCGAGCCTTCTTGCTGCGGCAAGCCGGCATTGGCAGGGATCAAGTGCATCCCATGACGAGCTGGGGCTTCGCTTCGAAGGGCGGCACATTCGCGGCCGCAGGTCGTTGCTG
>VYCX01000520.1:0-1785 GCA_009843725.1 Boseongicola sp. SB0675_bin_26 | reverse complement strand
GGACCGTGACGGTCAAGTCGTCAACCTCGGTTTCGGCGTCCGTTACCAGGCCACGCCGGTCTTGGTCCTGAACGCATCAGTCTTCGGGGAACGCAACCGAGATGGCTTGGCGAACTTCCGGACCAGAACCCGCGGGCTAAGCCTTGGGGCAAGCCGTGACCTGCCTCGAGCGTTCACGGTCGGGCTGGAAGCCTCGCTGAACCGGACAAGGTACGATGAACCGGATGCGCTTCGGGTCTCGGACGGTGGACGGCAGGAAGACCGGACGATCGGTCTGAACATGAACCTGACCAAGCGCGACCTGACGATCAGGGGGTTCAGCCCGCGCCTGACGCTGGGCCGTTCCGTGCGGAAGTCGAATGCCTCCTTCGCGGACTTCAAGCGCACCTTTGGGGAAATCAGCTTCGTGAGGCAGTTCTGAACGAAGAGTGTCCTGTCACCGTGGTCGACACTGTTGCGGACGAGCCGATGCCTGAACGGTTGCCTTGCTGCGTATGCGGCAAGGCCAGATCGGTCCCGAAACCCGCATGAGCGGCTTGACGCAGGGAATCGGGGCGCGTGAGGATCGTCAGGTCCCCGGTTTCGCAATGGATCGACCACCTGGACGGAATGGATGGGCCGCATCAAGCGCTGCCTTGGTCTGGCGAAGACCCTTGACGGCCTGTGACTCAAGGGATGAAGAGCCCGCGGCAATGAGGTGTCCTTGTGAAACGCGCTTGCGCGGCCTGGCTGGAGCGATCCTTGCGGCGACCCTGCTGCTGTCCGCCTGCGGCGGCGGATCGCCATCAGGCGGCGCAGGTCCCGCGCTGCCAACACCCGCGCCTGCACCGTCCTCCCCGCCACCTCATCCATTTGCCAAGCCCCCGACGGCCGAAGTCGGCAAATCCTCCGGCGGTCGCCATGTCGGGATCGGGCCGGCCTTCGCGCAGGAAAGGCCTGGCATTGACGACCTTGAAACCCGGTCCCCCCGCGGCGCCCTTGAAGTCGCCTCCGGACGCTGGCGCGACCCTCTGGGCCGGGACGGCAGCGCCAGCGCTCCGGAGGTGGTCCGGTTTCTTCGTGCCTTCCAGACGCAGCAGGATCGTGAAGGCGGGGGCGAGCTGATCTTCATCGACTTCGGGGCGCAGAAGACCCTCCGGATCGACAGCACGGCGCGCGCCTCGGAACGCAGGGCAACCATCGCTGCACTGCGCAACATCAACACCAGCCTGCCTTGGAAGCACCGCATTCTGCTCGGTCCCGACATTTCTGAACGTGCCGCACCCGAAGACGTTCCCGACGACGAAATCCACATCCACTTCACGAACGGCAAGGCGCTCTGGCCCGAAAACGACGACGGCGAGGGCTACGAGCCGAACGTTCTGGGCATCGGCGGAACGAATGTCGACCAAGAGGCGCAGAGGGCTCTCGGCGGGTACACCTACATCGACCGGCAGGCCGTCGGTCGAGACGACGTGCGGATGGAGTTCGTCGTCGTCCACGAACTCCTGCATGCCTGGGGGATGGGAGCCCATGTCGATCCGAATGCGTATCCGGCCGCCATTCTTGTGCCCGCCCTGCCGCGCTACCTGGACGAAGTGCCCCGTCTCTGGCTGACGGTGGAGGGCGAGGCGCTGCTGGCGGAGATCAGGATCGCTCCCGGAACGCGTGTCTCCGACCTGACGGTCAACGATCTCGGGCCGTGGGACGACGACGGGTTTCACCTTCTTGGCCAGACCCGCCTTGACGGAACGGACGCCGCCGCCATGCAATTCGGGGCCGGGTACCGGAACGGCGTCGGCAAGC
>VYCX01000144.1 GCA_009843725.1 Boseongicola sp. SB0675_bin_26 | reverse complement strand
AACCGTCGAAAAAGACCGAATCCGGGCTTGCCTCAAATCATGGATGCTTGTTCGTCCTTCTCCCTCTTCGGGCAAAGGCGTGAGACGCGTTTCACCGTTCTCGAAGTTTCCTGGTCGATCCGAGCGCCACGGAGCCACTGCATGACGCAGATGTCACTGGAAAATGTCACCATGCGGTTCGGACACTTTCACGCGGTGGCGGACATGTCCTTTTGCATTGAACGGGGAGAGATACTTGGTGTTGCGGGGCCCAATGGGGCAGGGAAGTCCACCCTGATGAATGTCTGCACTGGCGGGCATCAGGCGACGGCAGGAACAGTTGCCCTCGATGGCCGCGACATCACGCGGCTCAAGAGGCATCGGCGCTGCGGCCTTGGGATCGCGCAGACCTTCCAGATCCCGACCTTGTTGTCGTCGGTGACGGTGGGAGAGAATCTTCTGGCGGGACAGATCTTCGGTCGCGAGGTTCACGGAGAGCCGTCGGCCGTCGGCATGGACGAAATCCTCTACGTGACCCAACTGGAGGACCAGCTTTCTCTCGTCGCATCACATGCCAATCTGCTGGTCCGCAAACGTGTCATGCTTGGGGCCGCGCTGGCGACAGGACCGGCAATCATCTTCATGGATGAGCCTCTGGGTGGCTTGAACGCGGACGAAGTCATCGAATTCCTGCAGGTGATCCGCCATGTGCGCGAAGAGCTGGGCATCACCATCGTGATGGTCGAACACAAGACCCGCGCCCTTGCCAAAATCGCTGACCGCATCCTCATCATGAATTTCGGGAAACTTGTCATGCTCGACATGCCGGAAGTCGTGCTGAACGACGATCACGTGGTCGAGATCTATCTTGGAAAGAAGCACAGTGCTTGAAGTGGACAACGTCAACGCTTTCTACGGTGACTTTCATGTGCTGCACGACGCGTCACTGACGGTGAAAGAGGGCGAACTGGTGGCGGTCGTCGGTGCCAACGGACATGGCAAGAGTTCGCTTCTGAAAGCGGTCTGCGGATTGATTCCGGTCCGGTCCGGGTCGATCAGGCTCAACGCGCAGGACATCGTCGGGAAAAAGGCTCCCCAATTGGTGGAGCAGGGGCTGGTCTATGTCGCCGAAGACCGTCGCCTGTTCATGGACATGACGATTCAGGAGAACCTCCTGCTAGGAGCTTATCTGGCGCAGGCGCGACGGTACGAGAAACGCAACCTGGAACGTGTGTTTGCGCTGTATCCGCGTCTTGTGGAGCGTCGCCACCAGCTGTGCCGATCGCTCTCGGGCGGGGAAGCGCAGATGGTGGCGCTCGGGCGCGGACTAATGTCGAATCCGACCCTGCTGGCGATTGACGAACCTTCACTGGGTCTGGCGCCAAACCTGACCGAAGCCATGCTGGAAACAGTTTCGCAGCTGAACCGGGAGGGCCTGACCGTGCTGCTGGTCGAACAAAGCCTCGCGTTGCTGCAGGGCATGATCGACCGGGTCTATTCCATCGAGGAGGGCGTCATCCACGAATCCGAGATTGGCAACGCGCATCGGCTTCCATGACCCAGATCCTTGAAGTCTTCCTGAGCGGCATTACGCACGGGGCGGTGTACTGCGTGGTCGCCGTCGGGCTGTCGCTCGTCTACGGAGCGGCACGCATCCTGAATTTCGCGCATGGATCGATGTACTCCCTGGGCGGGTTCCTGGCATGGTACCTCGTGGCGGGAGGGTTTGACTTCCCGCTCTGGCTGGCGGTGCTGGTCGTCGTGCCCGTGCTTGCCGTGACAGGTGTCGGAATCGAGCGCGTGATCATCCGCCCGCTGCGCGGATCGGGAAACTGGAAGATCAACACGATCATGGTGACACTTGGTCTCGCCTTCATAATCGAGAACGGCCTGCAGCTCGTGTTCGGACCGGGCACGCACACGATCGCGCCATTTGTCGATGGCACGTTGGCCTTCGGAGGGATCAAGATCACATGGTACAAGATCTCGATTTTCGTGATCTCGCTCACCCTGGTCGGGATGCTGGAGCTGTTTCTTTCGTCTACCCGCTATGGACAAGCCGTGCGAGCGGTCAGCCAGGACATGCAGGGGGCCAATCAGGTTGGCATCGACGTGAACCAGGTGTTTTCGTTGACCTTTGCGTTGTCGGTGGTTCTGGCCGGGATCGCGGGCATCCTTCTGGCACCGGTGTTTCTCGTGTCGCCACTTGGGGGCTGGCCACCCTTCCTCAAGGCTTTCGTGATCGTCGTCCTGGGCGGGCTTGGCAGCACCAAGGGCGCGTTTGTGGCCGCCTTCATCCTTGCAGTGCTCGAGGCCTTCGTCACGTTTTACGTCGGTCCGGGTTGGGTCATGCCAGCCTGGCTGCTGATGCTGATCGTCATTCTGATGATTCGGCCGAAGGGTCTCTTCGGGGTTTGGGAAAACTGACATGTCCAGGACTTTGACAACCGAAACCTCGAGAATCGACTCGGTCTTTACAGGCAAGGGGCTGAAAAGGGACACCGTGGCCTATTGGGCGGCGGTGGCCGCGCTTGCAGTCATCGGAGCGCTCATCGGAGACAGCTATTTGCACCATATTTTCATTCTTGTGTTCATCTGGTGCATCGTGGTTGCAAGCTGGGATCTCATCCTGGGATATGCAGGCATATTCAACTACGCCCAGCTCGTCTTCTTTACATTCGGGGCCTACGGTTCGGCGATGCTGTCCGTCTATGCTGGAGTAACGCCGTTGCTCGCCATCGCCGCCGCCGCGGCAATTGGTGCCGGAATCGGGGTAGTCGTGGCGGTGCCGACTCTGCGGCTCAAGGGCGAATACGTGGCACTTTACACTTTTGCGGTCCACCTGGCGCTGCTTCCGTTGATCCAGCAAGGCAAGGCGATCGGGATGGGGGGCAATACCGGTCTTCTGGGCATTCCTTGGCTCAACCTTCTGGGTCATGAGGTTTCACCCATCGACAAGATGACCTGGTATTGGGTGGCACTTCTGTTCGGTTCGATCTGCGTCTACCTGATCTATTTCATTATCCTGCGTGGGCGCATGGGGCTGGCCTTCATTGCGATGCGCGATTCAAACACGTTTGCGCAGGCCATCGGCGTGAATGAGTACAAGTACAGACTTCTTGCATTCGTTGCCTCGGCTGCATTCACCGCCGTGGCGGGCGGGCTTTACGCGCATTATACAACAGTTGTGACTCCCAAGGTTCTAGGGACGGAGTTCTTCCTGATGGCCATGGTGATGCTTGCAGTTGGCGGGATGGGTCGTTTTCCGGGTGCCGTCCTTGGTGTTTTCGTCGTTGTGATCGGCAACGAACTCTTGCGGGCCTTCGACGACTACCGGCTGTTCTTGCTAGTGGTTAGTTAAAAACAAAAGATTCCATTCCTTCCCGAATCATGGCATCCT
>VYCX01000453.1 GCA_009843725.1 Boseongicola sp. SB0675_bin_26 | reverse complement strand
GCCTGACGACGATGGGACAATTCGGCCACGAAGGCGCAAAACCGGGATTGCGGGAGGAGCTTGACAGAAGCCCGACCAGTGAAATCGTGACGGCACTGGCAGGCATAGTTGATGACGACATCATCACGCGACTCGCCCGATGTGCCATAAGGCACGGACGCCTGAGAGAGCAGATCATCGAGGAACTCGAATGCAGCGGTGAACCAAGGGCGCTCAAGCTCGTCGAAAGACTCAAGGGCCTGAAATGAACTGATCTGCATGCCATTGATTGCGCCTCGGCGCCTTGCCGGGCCCGGGGCCACTGCTGTCGTTTGGGGGCTGGACAGACCGCTGCATCCGGGCCGGTCATGTTCAGGCTTTGAAACTGCCCGCCAAATCGAGTGTCTTGCGTCCATGATGGCCGCCCGATTCGTCTTTCTGTTCCGGACCGCCGGCATTCTGGCCATTGGCGGCGTTGGCGGTTCGCTGGCCCAGTGGATCGGGTTGCCGATGCCATACCTGACCGGAAGCCTGGCCTTCGTCGCGGCCTTCACGATCTTCCGATCCAGAAAGGGAGCGCGCGCGGTGCAGTTCCCGCCATTGCTGCGGATGACATTCGTCGCGGTGATCGGCACCATGATCGGCGCCACGTTCACGACGGATCTCCTGGCAGTCGTTCCGTCGCTGGGCCTTTCCATGACGGCAATGGTGCTGTTCGTCGTCATCGCGCTTGCCGGAAACTACGCGTTGTTCCGCAAGCTGGGTCGATATGACAGGACGACGGCCTTCTTTGCGGCGATGCCCGGCGGATTGGTCGAAGCCGTCTCTCTGGGCGAACAGGCTGGAGGGGACGTGCGGGTTCTCAGCGTTCAGCACTTTGCCCGAATCGTGCTTGTCGTCATGATCGTGCCACTGCTTTTCCTGCTCTGGACGGGCGAGACGGTTGGCAGTGCTTCCGGCCAGAGTTTCGAGCAGCACGCCTACAGGACAGTCGACATTTTCGTGATCCTGATGCTGGCGGCCGCGGGAATGGCTCTTGGCCCGAGGCTTCGTCTGCCTGCCGCGCACATGGTTGGTCCACTTGTTCTCAGTGCGGCCGCCCATGTTTCGGGACTGGTTGACCTCAACAGCCCGGCCTGGCTCCTGAACTTGGCCCAGCTGGTTGTTGGATCCGGGCTGGGCTCGACGTTTGCCGGATCGACAGGACGCCAGCTGATCAGGGCGTTCAGCCTGGGCGCGGTCTCAACGGTCTTGATGCTTGCGCTCGGCATCGGCTTTGCCATGACTCTTGCCCGGTTCATGCTGGTACCGGTCGACGCCCTGTTCATAAGCTTTGCGCCTGGTGGCGTGACGGAAATGGGCCTGATCGCGCTGAGCCTCGGCGTGAGTCCGGTAGTCGTGACCTGTCATCATCTGTTCCGGATTTTTGTGACGGTCCTGGTCGCCGGGACAATCGCAAGAAAGTCTCGCCAGCGGGCATCTGCCGGGCATGGGGGAAGCGGCGATTCAATCGGCCGATGATCTGGGAAATCGACCGGAATCGGCAAGCTATGGCTTGCGATGCTCCCAGAGAACACCCCGAAGCCATCGCTTTCGAGATCGGTTCCTGCCGAATTCCTGACGGCTCCTCGCCGCCCTTCATGGACCGACGGTTCCCGAACACCGCCTTTGCCGGGCAGATCGGCTTCCATGGCAGGATGTCGACATTTCTGCCGGGACGATGGTCGGCATCGAATGAAAGGCGCGGCATCATGTTGGACGCATTTCGGGGGGATATATAGGTGTGACACCCAAGATTCTCACAACATGTTGATTTACTCTTGATCTTGTTCATTTAATGTTCTATGTCTGGCACATCGCAGCCCTGATCGGGGAGTCGCAATGACAATGCACCAGACCATCCGACCTGCGGAGCGACCGGACTATGCCAGCCTTCCTCCGCTCCGGCCCACCGACCGCCAGTTGCAATTTGCCAGGAAAATCGCGGCTTCATCCGGGATCGCGCTGCCTAGGGACGTGCAACTGGACCGCGCCGACCTTTCGCGCTGGATCGAGGCAAACCGGCATCGCATGGCGCGTTCGAAACGCGTCGAGGGCAATCTTCCGACCGCAAGGCAGACTGAATGGGCCGAGCGCATCGCACGTGGCCGAAAGCGCAGCATTCCGGAAGAATGTTACAAGAGCCGCGAATTGCTCGCGAAGTGGATTGACGCCAACAGTTGGTGATGGAGAAGCAGCACGGCTGACGAATGCGGTTCGTGCAAATGGCAAGCGACATTGTTGAACTCAACATGATGCCGGACCATGTTCACCCGTTCGTTGACAGCGACCCGACGCTCTGCGTGGCGGAGACCGTCAACAGGTTGAAGGGCCGGACGAGCAGGACTCTCCGGCGGGAATTGAATTCCCGACATCGAATCCCGGCTGCCCGCCCGGCGGCGCATCCTCGGATCTCCGCCTTGTTTCGCAAGTTTCAGCACGAGGGATTTGCGCCATGCGTGGCACTGGTGCCCGACATGACGCCGGGTGCATAGATTGCCGTGATCGAGACGCGCTTCTCGAATCCGGCGATCCAGGACGCGATCCACCGTGTTGCCTTTGACGGCCCGACTCGGCATACCGGGCTTGTCCTGCCGATCTTGCGAGACGCGCTGGCGGCCGGTGGGTCCGTGGCGGATCTCAGCCTCGTGGAGGCCCTGTGGGCGCATGTGTGCAGGCACTCGCGACGACGGAACCGTCATCGGGCCGAACGACCCGGACCGGAGCGGCCTGACGTATGTGGCAGCGGCGGCGCGACTTCGTCCAGGCGCATGGTTGGAACGGCGTGACATAAACGGCACATTTGTCGAAGAACCCGGTTTTGTCGAAGCCATTATGAGTGGCATGGCGTGATCCGGTCGGAGGGCACGGCAACAGCGCTAGACAAATGCATGCGCGGCAGGTGAAAAGGCACGGTTCGTTTCGGGAGATTCCATCATGATTCTGTGCTGTGGCGAATCGCTCATTGACATGATTCCGTCGGAAACGGCTGATGGACAATCCTGCTTTGTGCCACACCCGGGCGGCGCCGTCTTCAACACCGCGATCGCCCTGGGCCGTCTGGGCGTCGATGCAGGATTGCTGACAGGGCTTTCGTCAGATCTGTTTGGCGTGCAGCTCCGCCAGGCGCTGGACGACAGCCATGTCGACACAAGGCATGCGGTTGCAACCGACCGTCCGACAACCCTGGCCTTTGTGGCGCTGCGGGACGGCCAGGCGTCCTACAGCTTCTTTGACGAGAATTCGGCCCTGCGCATGTTGAGCAACGAGGAGATGCCGGCACTTGATCCCGAGATCGGCTGCCTGTTCTTCGGCGGGATCAGCCTTGCCAGCGAACCTTGCGCCGACACGTTCGCCGGTCTTTTGGCG
>VYCX01000077.1 GCA_009843725.1 Boseongicola sp. SB0675_bin_26 | reverse complement strand
AGCTCGAGAAGGCCGGGATCGAGGCCAAGGTGTTCGGGCGCGCGAAGAAGCCGTATTCCATCTGGCGCAAGATGGAGGAGAAGAAGATGGGGTTCTCCCGGCTCTCCGACATCCACGGATTCCGGCTGATCGTCGGCAGCGATGCCGATTGCTACGCCGCGCTTGGCGCCGTGCACAGGAGGTGGCGCGCGGTGCCGGGACGCTTCAAGGACTACATCAGCCAGCCGAAGTCCAACGGGTACCGCTCGATTCACACGACCGTCTCCGGGCGCGACGCCAAGCGGGTCGAGATCCAGATCCGGACCCGGGAGATGCACGAGGTTGCCGAGGCGGGCGTGGCGGCCCACTGGTCGTACCGTGACGGGGTGCCCTCGGAGAATCCCTTCGCGGTCGATCCGGCCAAGTGGATTGCGAGCCTCTCGGAGCGGTTTGAATCGGCGGATGACCACGACGAGTTCCTGGAACACGTCAAGATGGAGATGTATGCTGACAAGGTGTTCTGCTTCACGCCAAGGGGCGATGTCGTGAAGCTGCCGCGTGGCGCGACGCCGCTGGACTTTGCATACGCGATTCACACGCGCATGGGGGATAGCTGCGTCGGCGCGAAGGTTGACGGGGTCCGCGCCCCGCTCTGGACGCGCCTGCGCAACGGGCAGTCGGTGGAGATCATGACGGCCCGGGGCCAGCGTCCCCCGGGCACCTGGATCGACATCGTCGCGACCGGGCGCGCCAAGGCGGCCATCCGCCGCTCGCTGCGCGAGGAGAACCGCGAGCGCTTCCAGAAGCTCGGCCGCGAGCTCGTGCGTGTCGCGTTCGACCGGGTCGGCAAGCGTCCCACGGAAAAGGCCTTCACGACGGCGGCGAAGCAGCTCGGGCTGGAGAGCGGCAGGGAGCTGCTGGTGCGGATCGGCGCGGCCGAGATCGCTGCGAGGGAGGTCATCAGGACGCTCTACCCCGATCTCGAGGGCAGGTCCGGCGAGGAGATCGACGCGGCCCGGGCCGTCGTCGGGCTCAGGCCCAGGCAGACGTTCCGCCGCGCCGCCTGCTGCCAGCCGGTCCCGGGCGAGCGGATCGTCGGCATCGCCTATCGCGGCAAGGGCGTGCTGATCCACGCCATCGACTGCGAGACGCTGGCGGAGATGGAGGAGAATTCCAGCAGATGGGTCGATCTTCACTGGCAGGAGGGCCGGCACCCTCCGGTCCACAGCGTCAGCCTCGACGTGACGATCGCCAACGACAGCGGGGTCCTTGGCCGGATCTGCACCTTGATCGGGGAACAGCAGGCGAACATCTCGGACCTGGTGTTCATCGACAGGAAGCCGGATTTCTACCGTCTCATCATTGACGTGGAACTTCGCGATACCGGGCACCTGCATGCGATGATGCTTGCGCTCGAGGCGGACAGCGACGTCGCCTCGCTGAGCAGGCACCGCGATCCGGAACGGAAGCCCTGAGAGGGAGCGCGCGTGATCTTCAAGCGACGAAAGCCACGGTCCTATGCCGAGATCGTCAGCGAGAGCGTCTATCCGCGGGGCGGCTGGCAGCGCGCGCTGCGCTACGTCGCGCTTCGCCTCCGGCGCCTGCCCGATCCCGCGCACAAGATCAGCCGCGGGATCGCGGTCGGGGTCTTTATGTCGTTCACGCCTTTCTTCGGCCTGCACTTCTTCCTGGCGGCGCTCCTGGCGGTGATGATCCGCGGCAACGTCCTCGCGGCGCTCCTGGCGACGTTCTTCGGCAACCCGCTGACGTTTCCGCTGATCGCGTCCGTGTCGACGGGCCTCGGCTACTGGATGGTCGGCGAGGAAGGGGTGCCGCTGTCCAGGATCGTCTGGGCGTTCGCCGACGCGTCGCTGGACTTCTGGCGCAACTTCCTGGCGCTTTTCACGCCCGAGACCGCGAACTGGCAGGGCCTTGTCCTGTTCCTGGAGCAGATTTTCGTTCCCTACCTCGTCGGCGGCCTGACGCTGGGCATCGTGGCGGGCGTGGCGTCCTACTTCCTTTCGGCGCCGCTGATCGCCGCGTACCAGAAGGCGCGCGTGAACCGCCTCAAGAGGCGGTTCGCGAAAAAGCGCAAGCGCGCAATGGCCAGAAGGGCCGGCGCGCCGGCCGAGTAGTGCGTGACCTGCTTTCGGGTGCGCGACAGCAAGTTCAGGCGGGCAACAAGTGCGCAAGAGAGCCTGCAGGGAAATCCCTTGGCCTGGCAGATGCCTTCCCAAGCGCGTGGCCGGCGTTGCGGGCCTTGTTATGCAAGTCGGGCGATGATTGCGGTTGCCACATTGCAGGACAGGGCCGGTCCTGCGGGCTTCTTGGCAGGCATGAAAGGAGCGGAGAAGTCCTTCTGAACGGCGTTGCAGACTGGCAGTGCTTGTGGCAATGCTGGCATTGGCAGGTTGCGGAGGCGGTAGCGACCCGGCGCCGGATCCTGAGCCGACGCCTGAACCCATGCCGGATCCCGGCCCCACCGCGCTTGAAACCGCGGTCGACGAGCAAGGCAAGGCCGCCGCAAGCGCAGCGGCTGCAGGACTGCTTGAAGCCGCCGTAAAGGCCTCGGCCGTGCAGGCACATGACGTCGATGGCAGTTCGAAAATGGCGTACAACAGAGCCATGACCGTTCTCGGCACCGAGGCATTGATCGAAGCCGAGCGCGTGAAGGCCGCTGCCGCGGCCGCGGCCATCGAGGGCATCGACACTTCCGACATGTCAGCCGCCCAGATGACCAGGATAGCCGGCATCCTCGAAGCGGCGGAGACTTCCCTGGCTGAAATCGTGGCCATCCTGAAAGCCGAAGCCGATGACGAAGGATCCTTGGCCAAGGCCGTCATGGACATCAAGACCGGAACGGCAGTCGGCGCCGACGATTCCGAGGTCGCGCAAGCCAAGGCCAAGGCGGTATCAGATGCCATCATGGCCGCCATAGCCATAGAAGACACTCCCGCCCTTCCCGATAGTGCCGGTCCCTCAGATGCGCCAGAAGGCGCGGTGATGCATGCGGGAATGTCAGGGATGACCTTTGCGGAAATCAACGGGGGGTCTCCCAGAATGGCTGCGATGAAGGTGGGAGACTTCTCTTCTGATCTCGCCGGCGACACTGCTCTGGCCGCTTTGACTACTGGTACGCTAGGTGGCACAACGGCTGCATACTACAAGGGCATTCAAGGCTCCCTGGTCTGCCTTTCCGCAGCATGCGGAGTCGAAGACGGCAACATCACTGGCACCGTGGAATTCGTCCCGACCAGTCCAAGCGAGCTCTATGTGCAGGCGAGCGTTGGGAGCGACTATTCCCGGGCGTCAAATGCCGCTTCCTACGGGTACTGGCTGAATGACATGGATCAGATATCTAGTGTCTTGTCACAGTGATTTTGACGGTTTGGGTCGTTGTCATTTCAGTAT
>VYCX01000467.1 GCA_009843725.1 Boseongicola sp. SB0675_bin_26 | reverse complement strand
GGCGAAGAGACTTTCATTCTGCAGTCAACGTCAAACCCGGCCAATGACAACCTGATGGAATTGCTGATCATGGCGGACGCCCTAAGGCGCTCGTCCGCCCAGCGTGTGACTGCTGTCGTTCCCTATTTCGGCTATGCGCGCCAAGACCGGCGAACAAGATCTCGCGTTCCCATCTCGGCAAAGCTGGTCGCGAACATGATCGTGAGTGCTGGCATCGAACGTGTCTTGACCATGGATTTGCATGCGGCACAGATTCAGGGCTTTTTCGACGTGCCGGTCGACAACCTCTACGCATCTCCGATCTTTGCGCTCGATATCAAGCACGCGTTCAAGGAGAGGCTGGACCAGATTACCGTGGTATCGCCCGATGTCGGCGGCGTTGCGCGGGCACGCGAACTGGCCCAGCGCATCGGAGCCCCGCTGTCAATCGTCGACAAGAGACGCGAGAGTCCAGGTGAGGTGGCGGAAATGACCGTGATCGGAGAAGTGAAGGATCGGGTCTGCATCGTCGTTGACGATATCGTCGATACCGCGGGGACCTTGTGCAAGGGGGCCGAAACGCTGATCGACGAAGGGGCGCAGGAGGTTCACGCCTACATCACGCACGGTGTCCTCTCGGGACCCGCAATAGAGCGCGTTACCGGCTCCGTCATGAAGAGCCTCGCGGTCACTGACACGATCGAGCCGACCGAAGAAACGATAAAGGCAAAGAACATCCGGGTCATTCCGACCGCGCCGGTGTTTGCCCAGGCAATCCAGAACATCTGGCAGGGTACAAGCGTATCAAGCCTGTTCAACGCCACCATGCTGGAGTCGATCTATGACGGAATGTACTCTGGCTGACCCGCTGCCTTGGGCTTCACTTCACAAGTTCTGCCAAGTGCACACGTAGATGCCCACCCTCTGACGTTCCGTGACTGTGTGGCCGCATGACCGGGACTCCGCTTGCGCCCGTTCGAGCAGCCCCTGAATCACGTCAGGCGCGAGTCCGGGACTGACACTGAACTTCCCAGGAGAGCAATCATCACGAATGCCCGCCCGCCTTGAGTCGGCATTCAATGTGACGCTGGCAACCCTTGCAGGAGGGCAAATGGCAGGATACGCCCCGACGCATGCGCATCATTCGCGACACCACGTATGTGCAACCGCAGGATCGGGGAGCCACTGCCGCGATTGGCAATTTCGATGGTGTCCACGTCGGTCATCAGGCGGTCCTTGGCGTTGCGGCAAAGGCTGCAGACGCGCCGCTTGGCGTACTTACTTTCGAGCCGCATCCCAGAGAATATTTCGCGCCTTCCGCCCCGCCCTTCCGGCTCATGAACGCTGCCGCCAGGGCGCACCGCCTGCAAAGCCTTGGCGTCAAGCTCCTCTACGAGATGTCGTTCAACGACCGCCTTGCCTCCCTGACCCCGGAGGCCTTCTCCAGGGACGTCATCCGCGACGGCCTTGGCCTCGTCCACGTCACCGTGGGGGCCGACTTCTGCTTCGGGAAGGGTCGCGCCGGCAGCGCGGAGACTCTGCAAGTACACGGCAGTGAAATGGGATTCGGCGTCACGATTGCCGAACTGGTTGCCGAAAACGGAGACGAGGTCTCTTCGACCCGGATTCGGAAGGCCCTGAGTGACGGACGGCCGGAAGACGCTGCCGCCATGCTGGGGCACTTGCACCGGATCGAAGGTGAAGTGCTTCGCGGAAACCAGCGCGGGCGCGAACTGGGCTACCCGACGGCAAACATTTCGTTGGACGGGCTGCACCCTCCCAGATTCGGGGTCTACGCGGTTAGGGTCGATGTCTTGGACGGCTCCGCCAAGGGCAGCTACGAGGGCGTCGCCTCGCTGGGCGTCCGGCCGATGTTTGGAGAGAATGCGCCAAACCTTGAGGCGCACCTCTTTGACTTTTCCGGGGATCTCTACGGCATGAGCTTGAGCATCGCTCTCGTGTCCTACTTGCGCCCTGAAATGAGATTCGAAAGCCTCGATGCGCTTGTCGCTGCCATGGACGATGACAGCGCAAGAGCACGCTCCGTGCTGGCCGGCACCAATGAGTGAGCCGCGCCCCATGTCCGATCCCGTTTCGAAGCCGTCGTGAGCGCACCTGACTCGATAGATCGCGAGGGGCTCCGCGACCGCTTCTGGGAGCGCGTTCCTCTCGAAAGCCTGAGCCAGAAGGAGTGGGAAGCGATTTGCGACGGCTGCGGACGATGCTGCCTGAACAAGCTCGAGGACGCGGACTCCGCCGAGGTTGCCTATACGCGCATTGCATGCCGCCTTCTTGATGATGAGGCCTGCAAGTGTTCCCAATACGACATCCGCAAGCAACTGGTTCCGGATTGCGTCGTCCTGACGCCTTCGAACATATCGGAGATCGCGCATTGGATGCCGCGCACATGCGCGTACAGGCTGATCTGGGAAGGAAGGCCGCTATACGACTGGCACCCCTTGATTTCCGGCACGCCCGAAACCGTGCATGAAGCAGGCGTTTCGGTCAGAGGCTGGACCGTACCCGAGTGGGAAGTCGAACCGGAGGACTGGGAAGACCATATCATCAACGACGCGTGACCGTTGTGGATTCCGTGCCGTTGACTCGCTACCATTTTAGGCATGCGGCTCACCGTCCCACTTGCAGCGCTCGCTGTCCTTGCAGGCTGCGCCTCGCTTTCCGAATCCGAATGCCGGCAAGGTGCCTGGCGGGACATCGGCATCGCCGACGGTGCGCACGGGAAGCGATCAAGCTACATCATGGAGCACTTCAAGGCTTGCAGTGAGTTCGGCATCGCGCCGGACGCACAGGAATGGCACCGAGGGCGCGAAGCCGGCCTGGAGCAATACTGCACCGCCGCAAATGCATATTACGTCGGCACGACCGGCACTCGCCTTTCGCCCGTCTGCCGCGGAGAAGACGCGAACGCCCTTCAAGCCGCCAACCTGCGCGGACTGCATTGGCACGAAATCGGACGGGAAATCGATCAGGCCAGGCAAGAGATTCGCGACATCAACACGCGACTGGCGGAGCTTTCGGCCGACAGTACCGAACGTTCATCGCTGGTGTTGCGGCGAAGCTTTCTCCGTCTCGAGATCTTGAATCTCCAGACGCAAAGGACGCACTTCCGCCATCGACATTAGCGCTCTATGGTGCGGGCGGCCGGATTTGAACCGGCACGGGCTCTTGCCCCAGAGATTTTAAGTCTCATGCGTCTACCATTCCGCCACGCCCGCTCGGACCGTGCTTAGGCGCGCCTTGCGCCCGGAGCAAGACCCAAGGAAGGAAGCTGGACGCGAGCCGCTCGTGCGAAAGCGGTCATGATTTCCTGGACTTGTCGTGACGACAGAGACGGATTTCAATTGTAAGCGTTCGGTCGTGAGGTGACGACAGTCGGTCCTGTCGTGATTCCGGTCG
>VYCX01000166.1 GCA_009843725.1 Boseongicola sp. SB0675_bin_26 | reverse complement strand
TATCGCGGAGAGCGATCCCATGCCAGCCAAAATTGGTGAGATATCCGGGCTAGACGCGAATGTACTCTATCCGTTTCGAAAGAGAGACGTGCTCCTGAGATTCTACGATGCTGGATTGTTCCGGGCGCGTTGGACAGAGCGGGTTCTTGACGAGTGGTCGCGCAGTCTCCTGAAAGCGCATCCCAACTTGAAATCGAATGTCGAAGCTCAGCAGGACAAGATCCGGGACTTGTTTCCGGAGGCGATTGTCAGCGGATTCGAACACCTTGAGGCCGGGCTGAACCTTCCCGACGCTGATGACCGGCACGTCCTGGCGGCCGCAATCCTTTGTGGTGCGCAGCACATTGTTACGGACAATATTCGTGACTTTCCGTCAGCGGAACTCGATCAGTTCGACATCAAGGCAATCGAGGCGGACGAGTATCTCTCTCGAACCTTCGATCTTTATACGGCCGAGGCGATGCACGTTCTTCGTGAACTGCGATCTCACTACAGCAATCCGCCATTTACGCCTTCCGAGTTTGTATTCGATCTGACGGCAAAGGGCATGCCGAAGTTGGCGGCACGGGTCCGCAAGCGGCGTGATTTCCTATAGGGCCGCACCTAGACCTCGTACGAAATGTCGCCGTAGGTGACGACTTTCCCTCACTGCTGCAGGCTCCTTGTGATCGTCCATGTCGAGATGCCCATGCTTTCGAAGGTAGGGTTGGCCGAACCTGCCGTCCAGCCGGCGCGAGACCGGCCTCGCGGGTCAACCGTAGATTCCCGATCAGCGCTCAGACATCCGATTTCCGTCAAAATCAGGACTGAACGGCCATCGAGACGGCCCCTCTCGTCAAGCAGAGGGTTGTTTTCGCGTCCAATCACCCACGAACGGAACTTGAAAGCCGCCTCAGAACCATGAAGACAAGGCTCTTTCCGTTAGTGCATGGGAATACGCTCGGCGCAAAAGCGCTGAGCGACTACACGTGCCGGCCGAGATGGGAAGTACCGTAAAGTGTGAGGCAGTTTCTGAGTTTGGTCCATGATGGCACGCTTGGGTCGTGGCCGCGTCACAGGGCATCGTATGAAAACAACCTCTGAAACCAGCATGACCGCTCAACTGCCCCGCGCTTTGCGGTGCTCTCCAACAAGACGATCTTCCTCTGCCGCTATCTCAGGCTCGAGAGCTTCCGCCGCGAGATCCACGAAGGCCTGAACGTGATCGAGAACTGGTACAGCGCGAACGGCTTCGTGTTCTTCGGCAAGTGTGGCGAGATCGCGACCAACTGGGTCAGGGACCAGGAGACTGCGGTGCTGGCGCTCCAGCTCGTTCAGGCTTCGCTTGTCTACGTCAACACGCGCATGGTGCAGTCGATCCTGAACGACCCGGGCTGGGCGGACCGGCTGTCGTCGGAAGACATGCGTGGACTGTCGCCACTGTTCTACATATACATCAATCCTTACGGCCGCTTCGAACTGGATCTCGACGAGCGCATCGACTTCGAGCGGAGGGCGGCATGAGCGTCATTTTGGGTGTAGTCATGATGACGTTCCGGATGAACGTTGAATCGCCGCATTCCTGTGTTCATTCAGGGTCGTTTTCGACATAATGAACATCAAGCGCCGGAGGCATGCCCAAAATGAACACTTCGACGGCCCGCATCGGCTATGCCAGGGTCTCGACCTCGGACCAGAACCCCGAGGCCCAGATCGCGGCGCTCGAGGCCGCGGGCTGCACCATGATCCGGACCGAGACCGGCAGCGGCACCAGCCTCGAGAATCGGCCCGAACTCGGGATCATCCTCGACTTCATCCATCCGGGCGAGACATTGGTCGTCACGCGCATCGACCGCTTGGCGCGCTCGATGAAGGATCTCCAGGTCATCGTCGCGAAGCTCCGGGAGAGAGGCGCCAACATTGCCGCGACCGAGCAGCCCGTGGACACCTCGACCGCTGCCGGCAAGGCGTTTTTCGACATGCTTGGCGTCTTTGCCGAGTTCGAGACCAACCTGCGCCGCGAGCGGCAGGCGGAAGGAATCGTCGCAGCGAGGCGGAGGGGTGTCTATCGCGGACGGCCTCCGACGATCGACATGGACGAAATCAGGGCCAGACTTGCCGA
The DNA here is from genome assembly GCA_009843725.1 of Boseongicola sp. SB0675_bin_26. GTDB lineage: Bacteria > Pseudomonadota > Alphaproteobacteria > Rhodobacterales > Rhodobacteraceae > JAJEFO01. Next base: position 1,296 of record VYCX01000166.1, on the reverse strand, counting down.
AGGGCAGTCGCCGACCAGGATGGCGCGCGAGATGGGAATCTCGCGCGGAACCGTCTACAAGGCCAAAGGCAAGACCGGAGAGCATGGCAAGGCCGCTCAAGGTCCCTCGGAAGTCCGGGAAGACCCCGCCCCGCAGGCGTCATGAACACCGCAATCTGTTCACCGTGCGTTCTTCAAGATGTCCAAATATGCAGCTTCGGTCCGTTTAGGCCTTACGCGCGAGCCGTCACAAGCCGGCATCGGGTGACGAGTTCACGATGTTGCCCGTGACGTGAAACCTGCTGCATTTCTGATTATCGTTTCATGCATTGTGCAACGATAAACCCTGGAGCGGAGGAACTTGATGTTTTTCAACGGCATAATCGTTTCGGCCCGGTGAAGTCGCCTCCAGGTCCGTAGGCGGTCCGTATCGTTGCAAAAAACGCGAAACGAAAACTTGCACTGGTGAAAAGTGTAAGTGTAACAACGCAATAATCGTTTCAAGTTTGTGGGACATCGTTTCATGGCCGTGTCGGATCAAGAAATTCTCGCCTTTGTCGGAGAGAACCCAGGCGCCGGGCGCGATGCCATCCGAAGGAGCGTTGCGCGGGATGTCAGCGAAACCACCATTTGGCGGCTCCTAAAGCGCTTGGTGGAGGAAGGTCGCCTCGAGGTTTCCGGCAAGGGCAGGGCGACAGGATACAAGATTGCCGGGGGATCGGTTGTCCGGGCGCATCTGTCGACGCCTTATATCAGGCGGGTACCCGTGTCCTATCGACCCGAGTTTCTAGACGCTTACGTGCCAGGAAAGACTTGGTATCTGTCTTCTTCCGACCGCGAAAGACTAATTGAGGCAGGACGTCCACGGGGTGGTGCGGTTCCGGCAGGAACATATGCGCGACGGATCCTCGAGCAACTCTTGGTCGACCTCAGCTGGGCGTCCTCCAGAATGGAAGGCAACACTTACGACATCTTGCAGACGGAGCGACTGATCAAGTTTGGCGAAGAAGCCGCGGGAAAGGATCGAAAGGAAGCTCTAATGATCCTGAACCACAAGGAAGCCATCCAATACGTGGTCGACAATCTCGATGCGATCGGGCTTCGGCGTCTGGACCTGTTTGCGATCCATGCGTTGCTGTCAGATGGTCTTCTGGCTGACCCGGCGATGTCGGGCCGGTTGAGAGCGATGCCGGTCGGGATCTCTCACTCAAGCTATCGACCGCTCGACGACGCAGTCACAATCGCGGAGGAGTTCGATATCCTGCTGCAAAAAGCGGCCCAGATCACCGATCCGTTCGAGCAATCCTTCTTCCTCAT
>VYCX01000560.1 GCA_009843725.1 Boseongicola sp. SB0675_bin_26 | reverse complement strand
TTCAAGCGCCTTCGCCTGAACGGGTTCAAGAGTTTCGTAGATCCGACCGACTTGATCATTGCGGACGGATTGACGGGCATTGTCGGCCCGAACGGCTGCGGCAAGTCCAACCTGCTGGAGGCGTTGCGCTGGGTCATGGGCGAGAACCGGCCCACGGCAATGCGTGGCGGCGGCATGGATGACGTCATTTTCGGCGGAGCCTCGACGCGTCCCGCCCGCAACTCCGCCGACGTGACCCTCATTCTCGACAACAGCGCGCGCACCGCGCCAACCGGGTTCAACGCGACCGATACGCTGGAAGTGGTACGCCGGATCACCCGCGACGCGGGTTCGGCGTTCAAGGTGAACGCGAAGGACGTACGTGCCCGCGACGTTCAGATGCTGTTTGCCGATGCCTCTACCGGGGCGCATTCACCTGCGCTTGTGCGTCAGGGCCAGATCGCGGAACTGGTCAATGCAAAGCCCAAGGCGCGCAGACGCATTCTCGAGGAGGCAGCTGGAATTTCAGGCCTCTACCAGCGTCGGCACGAGGCCGAACTGAAGCTCGCCGGCGCAGAAACGAATCTCGCTCGTGTCAATGACGTGATCGAGCAACTTGCCGCACAGTTGGCTGCACTTGCCCGCCAGGCCAGGCAGGCGAAGCGTTACCGCGAAGTGAGCGAACGGTTGCGGCAGGCAGAAGGTCTTCTCCTCTACCTGCGCTGGAAAGAGGCGGAAAGAGCTCGGACCGCTGCCGAGGCCGCCTTGGCGGAGGACTCGCGCCTTGCGTCCGAGGCGGAGCGCCTCGCACGTGCTGCTGCAGACGCGCGGGCGGGTGCCGAAGCGGCGCTGCCGCCGCTTCGGGAGGAGGCAGCCTCCGCTGCCGCCGCATTGGCTCGATTGCAGCATCGTGCCGACAGCCTTGATGAACAGGAAAGGCGCGCGGCGGAAGCCGTGGAGACGCTAAGTGCGCGAATCGCCCAGCTTGAACGGGACGTGGACAGGGAAGCGGGCCTTGACCAGGACGCGGTCGAGACCCTGCATGCATTGGACGAAGAGGAGGCTGAACTCGTCAACGCCGGCAACGTGCATGCGGATGAGGTCGAGGCAGCGGGGGCGGATGCACAGGACGCGGCGCGTGTGCTTCAAGACCGCGAGACCGAAAATTCGCAGCTGACCGAGGATATTGCCCGTCTTGTGGCCCGCCACCAGTCAGCGGAGCGACTCGCGCAGGATGCTCGAACGACGCTCGAACGGAGCGAGGCTGCCGAGGCGCAGTCCAGGTCCGATGTAGAGGCGGCGCGCAAGGCGCTTGCCGAAGCCGAGGCTTCACGCGCGGCAGCCGTGGTCGCGCGGGACGCCGCCCATAGGGAAGCCACGGAGGCGGAAACGGCGTTGTTCGAAGCTGACGACGCACGCGACTCCGCGCAAGGCAAGGAGGCAGAGGCCCGCGCGGCTCGCTCCGCGACGGAGGGCGAAGTCAAGGCGCTTGAGTCCGAAGTGGCGGCGCTGCTGAGTCTCGTGGACGACGGCCAGCTCGAGGAATCGGAGGTTGTGGACCAGTTGGCCGTGACGCCGGGCTACGAGAAGGCTATCGGTGCAGCGTTCGCCGACGACCTTCGGGCACCGGAGGTGGAGGGCGAGGCGGAGTCTGGATGGGTGGTTCTTCAGGACTACGAGACCTCGCAGGCCCTGCCCGGCTCGGTTAAGCCACTGACGGATCACGTCAACGTGCCCCCTGTGCTTGCGCGACGCCTCAGCCAGATCGGTCTGGCCGAACCTGCGGTCGCGGTGCGCTTGCAGGCAGACCTGAAGCCCGGACAGCGCTTGGTCAGCAAGGACGGCGGACTCTGGAGATGGGACGGATTTCGAGCCGGCGCAGGAGAGGTCCATTCGGCGGCCGCCATCAGAATGGAGCAGTTGAACCGCCTGAAGCATCTCGAGAGCGAACTTGAAACCGCAACTGCGCGGGCCAAGGCCGCAAGCCGGGCCCACGATGGTTTGCGGTCGGAGCTGGATGCGCTTGCTGCATGTGCCAGCGAGGCCCGGGAGACGCGTCTGGCCGCAGATCGCGCCTTGACGGAGGCTGGCCGGATGGCGTCCCAGTGCGAGGCGAGCAGGGACATAGCGGAGTCCAAGTGCGAAGCTGCCGAACTTGCTGTCAGTCGTCATGGCGACGAAGCGGCTGCCGCGCGCGAACGCCTTGCACAGGCGGAGAAGGCTCTCGCCGAGCTTGGCGACCTCCGGAAGCTGCGTGCTGAAGCCGAGAAAGCGAAGGGCAGTGTTGAAGAAGCGCGAAAGAGCCTTGTTGCATGCCGTTCGGCGCTTGAGGAGCTGAAGCGCCAGGGAGAGGCCAGGGAACGCCGCCTTGCCGAGATAGTGGAAGTGCGCGGCACGTGGAAAGACCGCCTCAAGAACGCAAGGGCGCGCGTCAGTGAACTGGCCGAGCGCCGTGCAACCTCGGAGGCTGAACTTGAAGAGGCGAAGGGCGCTCCTGACCGTATCGCGGCCGAACGCAATGCGCTTTCGAACGAGCTCGGCGCCGCAGAGGAGAGCCGCCGAATTGCCGCGGATGCTTTGGCCGAGGCCGAAACGGTTGAACGCAAGACAAAGGAAGCGGAGCGTGAGGCAGAACGCAAGGCGTCAGAGGTGCGCGAGCGACGTGCAGCCTCAGACGCACGAATGGAGGCGGCGCGCGAGGCTCTCGCCGTGGCGGAAGAACGGATCTTGGAGGAGCAGCAGACGACGCCGGAAGCGCTTCTTGAATCCATTGATGCCGATCCTGAGAGGATGCAGCCCGCCGACAGGATCGAGGCGGAAGTGGTTCGCCTTCGCCGGACCAGGGACGCGCTTGGCGCGGTGAATCTCCGCGCGGAGGAAGACGCCCGCGAGGTGGAAGAGGAACACGGGAGCCTGTTGGCCGAAAAGACCGATCTTGAGGAAGCGATCCGGAAGCTCCGCGGCGGGATCAGCAGTCTCAACAAGGAAGGCCGTGAGCGCCTGCTTGCAGCTTTCGATCAGGTGAATTCGAACTTTGCGGCCTTGTTCATCCACTTGTTTGGCGGCGGCAAGGCCAGGCTCGCGATGGTCGAATCGGATGATCCTCTGGATGCCGGCCTTGAGATTCTTTGCCAGCCGCCCGGCAAGAAGCTCTCGACGCTGTCGCTTCTGTCCGGCGGCGAGCAGACACTGACTGCGATCGCCCTGATCTTCGCCGTGTTCCTTGTCAATCCCGCGCCGATTTGCGTGCTGGACGAGGTCGACGCGCCGCTTGACGACGCAAATGTCATGCGCTTCTGCGATCTGCTGGACGAAATGTGCCGTCGAACTGAAACACGCTTCCTGATCATCACGCACCACGCGGTGACAATGTCCAGGATGGACCGGCTCTTTGGCGTGACCATGGGCGAGCAGGGCGT
>VYCX01000439.1 GCA_009843725.1 Boseongicola sp. SB0675_bin_26 | reverse complement strand
ATCGGCGATCCCGGCGTTGGCAAGACCGCGATCGCGGAAGGTCTCGCGCTCAGGATCGTCAACGGCGACGTGCCGGAGAGCCTGCACAACAAGAGGTTTCTGGCGCTGGACATGGGCGCGCTCATTGCCGGAGCCAAGTATCGCGGCGAGTTCGAGGAGCGCCTGAAGGGTGTGCTGAACGAGGTGACCGCCGCCGCCGGCGAGGTGATCCTGTTCATTGACGAGATGCACACGCTCGTTGGCGCGGGCAAGACGGACGGCGCGATGGATGCCTCGAACCTCCTGAAGCCGGCCCTGGCCAGGGGAGAGCTGCACTGCGTGGGCGCCACGACGCTCGACGAGTACCGCAAGTACGTCGAGAAGGATGCGGCGCTCGCGCGGCGGTTTCAGCCCCTGATGGTTGACGAGCCGACGGTGGAAGACACCGTGTCCATCCTGCGGGGCATCAAGGAGAAGTACGAACTGCACCACGGGATCCGGATCAGCGACAGCGCGCTTGTCGCCGCCGCGACGCTGAGCCATCGGTACATCACCGACCGCTTCCTGCCGGACAAGGCGATCGACCTGGTCGACGAGGCGGCGTCACGGCTCCGCATGGAGGTGGATTCGAAGCCCGAGGAGCTTGACGCGATCGACCGGCAGCTCCTTCAGCTGCAGATCGAGGCCGAGGCGCTGAAGAAGGAGGACGACAAGGCGTCCAAGGACCGGTTGGACAAGCTCGAGCGCGAGCTTGCCGAGCTCCAGCAGAAATCCGCATCGATGACGACGGCCTGGCAGGCCGAGCGGGACAGGCTCGAAGGCGCACGCGTCGTGAAGGAGCGGCTGGACCGTGCCAGGGCCGAGCTCGACCAGGCGAAGCGCGAAGGCAACCTGCAGCGCGCGGGAGAACTGTCGTACGGAATCATTCCGGGTCTCGAGAAACGGATTGCCGAGGCCGAGGCGGCCGACGACAATGTCATGGTCGAGGAGGCGGTCAGGCCGGAACTCATTGCCGAGGTCGTCGAGCGCTGGACCGGCATTCCCACCTCGAAGATGCTCGAAGGCGAGCGCGAGAAGCTGCTCCGCATGGAAGAGGCGCTCGGACGGCGCGTGATCGGCCAGGCATCGGCCATCGGCGCCGTGTCGAATGCGGTGCGCCGGGCGCGTGCCGGGCTGCAGGACGAGAACCGGCCTCTGGGATCGTTTCTTTTTCTGGGACCAACCGGCGTCGGCAAGACCGAGCTGGCCAAGACGCTGGCCGAGTTCCTGTTCGACGATGATCGCGCGATGGTGCGGATCGACATGAGCGAGTTCATGGAGAAGCACTCGGTGGCAAGGCTGATCGGCGCCCCTCCGGGATATGTCGGCTATGACGAGGGCGGCGTCCTGACCGAAGCGGTCCGGCGGCGGCCCTATCAGGTGATCCTGTTCGACGAGATCGAGAAGGCGCACCCGGAAGTGTTCAACGTGCTGCTGCAAGTGCTCGACGACGGCATCCTGACGGACGGCCAGGGCAACAAGGTGGACTTCAAGCAGACGCTCGTCATCCTGACGTCAAACCTCGGATCGCAGGCGTTGAGCCGGCTGCCCGACGGTGCGGATGCTGTCCAGGCGCGGCGGGACGTGATGGAGGCCGTGCGCAACCACTTCCGTCCCGAGTTCCTGAACCGGCTTGACGACATGATCGTCTTCGACCGGCTGACGCGGGAGGACATGGACGGGATCGTCGAGATCCAGCTTGACCTGCTGCGCAGGCGGCTCGCCAGGCAGAACATCAAGGTTGACCTGGAAGAGTCGGCCCTGAAGTGGCTTGCCGACGAAGGCTACGATCCGGTCTACGGAGCTCGGCCCTTGAAGCGCGTCATCCAGAACGCGCTCCAGAACGAACTGGCCGAGATGCTGCTTGCCGGGGACTTGGGTGACGGGCAGACCGCAAGGGTGAGCGCGGGTCCGGAGGGCTTGATCGTCGGCGACAGGATTGCCAGGTCGAACCGGGCCGTGCCCGTGGATGCGGTCCTGCATTGAGGCATGGCTTGGGCGAAGCGGGGTCCGGTTGCCGCCCAAGGCGCAATTTGCGGCGCATGACGAATTCCCGGGCAGGACGGTCAGCGTGCGGCATCAGGCCGTCGCGGGCCTCTTGACGGCCGCAGACGCGAGGCTTCAGGCCAGGAGGGGTGGGTGTTGATGGCCAGCCCCTCTTGCAATTCGTTGCATCAACTTGGCCCAATGAATTGCTGGACGGCCTGAAATTGCCTCGATCAGCTGGTCTTGCCTACTCTTGGGCAAGCGATTTTCCTGATCCAGCATTCATGCTTCGCTGGCGTGGTAGCGAAGCATGCATCTCTTCAGCAGGCATTGCGTTCCGAGCCGACTCTCTGCCGGGGGCGAGAGCTTCGTCCAGGACCAGTTCAGTGAATATTTGCAGAGCAAAGCGTGCAGTTTTAAGTTGACGATGACCGAAGCACCAAAGGCTGCAAGGTCACGTGACCGACTGGCCAGGTCTTCGCCCTGCCTGGCTCAATTCGAAACTTTCGCAACCGACCCGGGTTTCGACACGTTCATGTCAATTGACCCCGCAGACTTTGGTGCTTTCCCAGATAGTCGGTCATCTGGACTTCATTGGCAGGCAGGGCCGGGCTAGCGCCTTCCGCCAGCCAGCAATTCGGCCTCGGGCAATTTCTTGAGGGTGAGCATGGCCCATGCTCCAACAACAGGGCCGGGAAGAAGGATCAGGAACGACCAGCGCCAACCGCCCAGCATTTCGGCCAGCACCGGCAGCAGCCAGACGGTGATCATTGTGATCCCGAACCCCACGCCCATCTGAAATGCCACGGTGGAGCCGACGAGGGTCTGATCCGCCAGTTCGGTCACCGCGGCGGTGTACTGGGCACTGTCGGCGATGATGACTGCGCCCCAGATGGCCGCAACCACCAGAACCGCCCACGCCGGACCACCAAAGGCCACGCCGATCAGCAGCGCGGCAACCCCTGAAGCGGCGGCGCAGAATGCCGCCATGTTGCACCTGCCAAGGCGGTCGGCCATTTTCCCGGCGGCAACACTGGCCGGTGCTCCCATCGCAATTGCCGCAAACGCCAGAAGCGCCGGATTGCCGACGGACAGACCCGCAAGCTGCGCGGCGGCTGCATAGGCCATTATCCAGCCCCACATGGCATAGATGTCCCAGCAGTGGCCGAAATACCCGATGTTGGCGAGCATCACTGGTCGGTTCCGAAGGATTGCACCGAAGTGGCGCGGGTCCGCCTTTGCGCGCGAATACGGATGCGGACCCTCGTTGAGCACGAACCCGAAAAGCAGGGCGGCGATCACGCAGGCCACGGAACTTCCGACAAGAACCAGTTGCCAATCGGGTCCTGCGCCAACGCCGCGCATCAGGTAGGGCAGGGCCGATCCCAGCGCAAG
>VYCX01000417.1 GCA_009843725.1 Boseongicola sp. SB0675_bin_26 | reverse complement strand
TCAGGTTGTCATTGGCCGGGTTTGACGTTGACTGCAGAATGAAAGTCTCTTCGCCGCGGACGTTTTCAAACACTTCCACGAAAATTTCGCCGTCGTTGAAGCGTTCAACTCGTGCCTTGACCAGATCGACGCTTGTTCCGCAACGTATCGACATCCGACGGCAGACAGCCGACGCCATGGAGGGGTTCGAATTTCCGGCGAGTATCTTCGGACCTTCAATCTGGGGCATTGCCAATGGTGTCCCTTCTGGTCAGTGCGGACTGCAGAATCAAAAAAGTTGACACCGCTTAGCACGGGCGTACGGTCAGGCAAACTGACTTGTGTGAGGGATGCGAAAATGGCGCATGTCGACTACTATCTCGGGGTGTTTTCGCCCAACTGTTACTTGGCCGGCACGCGGCCCGGCGAGATTGCGTCCCGGCACGGCGCCACGATGACCTACAAGCCGTTGGACCTGATGGCGCTGTTCGCGCGCACGGGCGGCTTGCCGCCTGCGCAGCGACACGGTTCGCGCCAGGAGTATCGGCTGATCGAGATGGAGCGGAACGCGAAGATTGCCGGCATGCCGATCAACCTGCATCCGGCTTGCTGGCCGACCAATCCTGCACCCGCATCCTACGCGGTCATTGCGGCGCAGAAGGACGGCAACGGCGACTTGGCATCACTGGTTGCAGCCATAACACGGGCTTGCTGGGCGGAAGAGAAGGACATTGCCGAAGACTCCGTGATCAAGTCCTGCCTGGAGTCCGCAGGATTCGATCCCGGGCTTGCGGACAGCGGACTTCTTTCTGGTGCGGAGACCTATGAAGCGAATCTTGAGGATGCGGTGAATGCTGGAGCCTTCGGAGCCCCCTTCTTCATAACCGACGACGACAACCGATTCTGGGGCCAGGATCGGCTGGACCACCTGGAGGCGCATTTGGAAACGAGCGGGGCATAGCGGCCACAAGGGTTGTCCACGCAGGTCATCAGTTTCAATCTCTGCAGGAATCCAGGCCGTCGCCAAATTGGACGTTACGCCCGCTCCAGTTCCGCAACGATCGCGCCAAAGTCATCCGCTTTCAGTGACGCACCGCCCACAAGAGCGCCATCCACGTTCGGGACACCGAATATCTCGTGCGCGTTCGACGGCTTCACCGAGCCTCCGTAGAGCAACCGGACTTCTTGCGCTTCAGCTCCGAGGCGGGCGGTCAGTTCCCCGCGAATGTCCTCGTGCACCTCCGCAATCTCCGCAAGCGTAGGCACCTTGCCGGTTCCAATCGCCCAGACCGGCTCGTAGGCAATGATCGTGTTCTGTCCGGTTGCGCCATCAGGCACCGATCCGCCGAGCTGGCCTCGCACGACCTCTATCGTTCGGCCGGCCTCTCGTTCCTGCAGGGTTTCCCCAACGCAAATGATCGCGGCAAGTCCGGCGGACCAGACGGCCATCGCCTTTGCGCGGACCTCGGCATCGGATTCACCATGGTCGGCACGCCGTTCGGAGTGGCCGGCGATGACGTAAGTGCCGCCGGCGTCGGCGATCATTTCGGCCGAGATGTCACCGGTATGCGCGCCCGACGGGTTCGTGTGACAATCCTGGGCACCAACTGCGATGGCGGTCCCTGCCGCAATGTCAGCCATGCGAGACAGCAAGGTCGCGGGCGGGCAGATAAGAATGTCGCAGTCCGGACAGGGAAATCCGGAGGCGAGGGCCCGGGCTTCATCCAGGCTCTCGGCCGTTCCGTTCATCTTCCAGTTTCCGGCCGCCAATCTGCGCATCAGTCAGCGCCGATTTTCGTGCAAGCCATGCGATCAAGACTCACTCTTTAGACTCAGCTTTCCGTTCGGCCGAAAGCTGGTCGATGTCCTTGAACTTGATGGACTCGCCACAGCCACAGGCATCTTCAACATTCGGATTCCTGAACTTGAAACCCGACTCCAGCAGCGAATCCTCGTAGTCGATCTCAGTCCCGAAGAGGAACATCTGCGCCATCGGTGCAATCATGACGCGAGCGCCATCTTTCTCGACCACTTCGTCCAACGGGTCCACGTCATCAGCATAGTCAATGGTGTATTCCATGCCCGCGCAGCCGCCCTTCTTCACGCCGATTCGAAGGCCGGCGCGGCCGTCGCGTTTCATGAGCTTCGTGATCCGGCCAACTGCGGCCGAGGTCATGGTCACGGCCGCTTTTTCGGGAATTCCGAACATCACATGAATCCCAGCTCGAGCCGGGCCTCGTCGGACATCATTTCCATCCCCCAAGGCGGATCCCACGTGAGCGATACATCCACCTGCCTGACACCGGGCAGGGGCTCCACCGCCTCGGCGACCCATCCAGGCATCTCTCCCGCAACAGGACATCCCGGTGCGGTCAGGCTCATCAGGACCGTGACTGCCCCGTCGTCCGAAATGTCGATCGTGTAGATCAAGCCGAGATCAAAGATGTTCACCGGAATTTCCGGATCGTACACAGATCGGCACGCTTCCACGATGGAGTCGTAGAGCGGATGGTCAGTGGACGACGGCGCAATCAGCGGCGTGCCTTCAAGCTGTTCGGTCGGCTCAACAGTCATCGTTGTCCCAGTGCTGCCCCAATTGGCTGAGTGATTATATAAGGATTTGGCGCGGGTCAGTAAAGGCGCCCGCCAAGTTCACCTTCGTGCCCAAGAAATTTGGACGGCAGCCAGCAGTCAAGACTGTGCGCGAAGTCGCGATGGACGACCACCCATGCGAGAGAAGATCAAGTCGCGGCGAACGGGTGCCCAAGGGCACGGTCAAGGCGCCGTCGCTGTCTGCGATTCGGCCCGAATCGGCCTGGCTCTTCCTCCAGCCGCCGAGCCGGCTCCCGTCTGGGAAGCGCTGTGCACGGAGCCGCGCCCAGACGCAAGGCCTACACCTGAAGCTTGATGAGGGCGTGTCGCTTTCTGCCGGCTGAGAGCTTGACTGGCGAGCTCAGCGCATCAAGGTCAAACATCTGCCCCGCATCGGTCAGCGGCTTGCCGTCGACCCGCGCCCCGTTCTCCGCGATGAGTCGCTTGGCCTCCTTGCCGGATTTTGCGAGTCCGGAACGCACGATGAGCTGCACGACGGAAATTCCGTTGCCAACGTCCTCGCGTGCCAGTTCCAGCGTAGGCAAGTCATCACCTACGCCGCCCTTCTCGAAAACTTGCCGCGCGGTCTCTTCCGCTGCGCGCGCCGCCTCGGGTCCCCGGCAAAGCGCAGTCACTTCATTTGCCAGCCGGATCTTCGCCTCGTTGACTTCCGAGCCGCCGAGCGCCCCGAGCCTGCCGCACTCGTCAACGGGCAGTTCCGTGAACATCTTCAGGAACTTCCCGACATCTTCGTCGGGCACGTTGCGCCACCACTGCCAGAACTCGTAGCCCGACATCATTTCCTCGTTCAGCCAGACAGCACCCTCGGCGGACTTGCCC
>VYCX01000102.1 GCA_009843725.1 Boseongicola sp. SB0675_bin_26 | reverse complement strand
GCGCCGGGATTCGCCTACTTCCGGATTTCAGCGCCTTCGACGGTCATCGAGTATGCACCCCAGGACACGTTGGCCGAAGCGCAGGTGCAAGGGCACGTCCACAGCATGTATCGCGACCTGAAGAACGACTACGGCATGGCATGGATCGGAGCGGAATGATGCAACCGCCCCTGTTGATCGTTCCCCGCGCAGGCGGGGATGGGCCGACGTGCCTGTCCAAACCATCCCGGCTCTTGAACGGGAGGCCTCAAGTGGCCTGGCCGGACCCTCGCTTTGGCTGAATGCCGAAACTGAGCCAGGCGCGGCACCCCTCAAGCGCATCAAGCACCAGAAGCGGGCCAAGAGGTTGTACTGGACGAGATTGCCAAGGATTCCTGTGGAAAGGACGGCCCTTGCCTCCCGATGCCGCTCCGGTTCATTCCTGTGTCGGAACCGTCGTCGCCAGGCGTCAGCTCCTGGCGGCGGCAGTGCGGGCAAGCCTCGGCTTTCGAGAGCGGATTGCGAGGAGTCCGGACGTGGGCCAACAGGGTCCACACGAAGTGAAGGAGTTACATGACCCATTGTTTCAGGATCCGCGTCTACTACGAGGACACTGATCTCGCAGGCATCGTCTACTATGCCAACTACCTGAAGTTCATCGAGCGAGCCCGGACCGAGTGGGTGCGTGAGAGAGGTGTTGACCAATCGAAATTGAGGGAAGGACACGGCATCGTGTTCGCGGTGCGCCGCGTCGAGGCCGACTACTTGGTCCCGGCGCGCTTCAACGACGACCTCGTCGTCGAAACCCGCGCTTCGTCGCATTCGGGTGCGCGAATTGTGTTGGTCCAGAGCGTGTTGCGGAACGGAGAAACGCTGTTTGTCGCCAAGGTCACGCTTGTCGCCCTTGCCGAAGGCGGAAGACCGGTCAGGTTTCCGGCGGAAGTTCGCCAACGCCTCGAATCTTGATGTGGCCGAATCCCTGGTTCGGCCCCGGCTTATTCCATTTTTCCTGACCTTGAGCTATTGTCCGGCTGCATGAGAAACCCGAAATGTCGGGACAGGGCAGCAAGAGAGTCGAGCAATGGAAACGGAAACCCTCGCGTTGGTGCAGGAGATGGAATTCTCCATGTGGGCGCTGTTCGCGCGTGCCACAGTCGTCGTCAAGGTGGTGATGGTCGTGCTTGTTCTCGCCTCTTTCTGGTGCTGGGCCGTCATCATCAACAAGCATGGTCAGTATTGGCGCGCACGGCGCGAGACGCAGAGGTTCGAGGCGTCCTTCTGGTCGGGCGAGCCGCTGGACACGCTCTACGACGCGCTGGGGCCCATTCCGTCAGGGCGGACCGAACGTGTCTTTGTCGCCGGAATGACCGAGTGGAGGCGTTCACACAAGGCGGACGGTGCGGCAATAGGCGGGGCGCATGCGCGGATCGACCGCTCAATGGACGTGGCGATCCAGAAAGAGGCCGAAGAGCTGCAGAAAGGCCTGCCGCTGCTGGCAACAATAGGCTCGACCGCCCCGTTCATCGGGCTGTTCGGCACGGTCTGGGGCATCATGTCGGCCTTCATCGAGATCGGGCAGCAGCAGAGCACGAATCTCGCAGTGGTCGCGCCCGGAATCGCCGAGGCGCTTCTCGCCACCGGCCTGGGTCTTCTTGCGGCGATTCCGGCGGTGATCTTCTACAACAAGCTTTCCGCTGACAGCGGGCGCATAATCGCGGGCTACGAGAGCTTTGCCGACGAATTCGCGACCATACTGTCACGCCAGCTGGATCAGGACTGATGGGTGTCGAAGTGGTTCAGACCGAGCGGACAGGCAAACGGCGGCGACGGCGTCGCGCAAGGCCAATGTCCGAAATCAACGTCACGCCGTTCGTGGACGTGATGCTCGTGCTGCTGATCATATTCATGGTTGCTGCCCCGCTGCAGACGGTTGGCGTTCCCGTCGAGCTGCCAAGGACCGCGGCACAGGCGCTCGAAAGCGGGCAGGAGGAACCGCTGACCGTCACGCTGACGGCGGATGGGGTCACGATGATCCAGACGACCGAGGTGGCAGACGAGCAGATCGTGCCGCGTCTCCGCGCCGTCCTGAGCGAACGTGCATCGAGACGAGTCTTCATTCGGGCAGACGGCGCGATCCCGTACGCGCGCGTCGTGCAGGTCATGGGCGCCCTCAATGCGGCGGGCATCACGGATATCGGGCTCGTGACCGACATGGGCGGGCCGAGGCTGGGAGGCGGGTGAGGGGCGATTGCGCTGGAGCTGGTACATTTCAGGTGCGGGCCACATCGCATTCATCTTGGCGGTGTTCCTTGCCGGACCTCTGGCCAGCGACCGCCCATCCGAGGTCGTGATCTTGTCTGAAGTGGCAATTCTTTCCGAACAGGAGTTTGCAGCGCTGGTGCCGCCTGGGGCCGCGCCGCAAACGCAGACCGACGTGCCCGAGGTGGATGCGCCCGAGGAGGACGAGGCTCCAAGTTCCCCGATGGCGGTTGCGGCGACGGAACTGGCCACGCCCAGCCCGGTGGCGATCCCCGAGAGTCCCGACGTCCCGGCGTTTGAAATCGATCAACCCGCCCTGGGGGTGGAGATCGACGACAATGCGCCGACAGCGCTCCTGCCGCCATCAGACATCGACGGCTCGAGCTCCCAGCCTGACCAGGTCGCAGCGCCAGCTGCTCGCGTCGCGCCGGTTCCGCAATTGGCGCCGCCGCCCGAGGCGGAATCCGGAGAAGACCTGATCGAGGCAACCGTTCCCGACCCCGAGGCACCGCCGGAATTGGTCAAGGAGGAAGACGCTCCGCAGGCGCCGCAGGAGGCCAGCGACCGCATTGTCACCGAGGCCGAAGAGGAAGAGACCAATGCGGTCGTCAGTTCCATGCGGCCCCGGCCCCGGCCATCGCGCCCTCCAAGCCCCGCACCGGACGTGCCGGACGACACACCGTCCGTGCCCGAGCAAGTGGCCGCACTTGCCGACGCGGACGCGGATTCCCAACAGGTGGCGCCGCGCGGCCCGCCTCTGACCCGCGGCGAAAGGGAGGCCTTCGGCCTCGCGGTCGGGCAATGCTGGAATGTCGGAAGCCTGTCGCCCAGCGCGCTCGCGACGACGGTTGTCGTGGCCTTTGACATGCAGCGGACCGGCGCACCCGTCACGGGGTCGATCAGAATGGTCGATTTCAGTGGCGGCAGCGAGGCGGATGCAGACCGGGCGTTCCAGGTCGCTCGACGCGCCATCATTCGCTGTGGCACGAAGGGATTCCAGCTCCCGGTCGAAAAATATGACCAGTGGCGCGAAGTAGAAGCAACCTTTAATGCAGAAGGGATGCAGTTCCGATGACGCAGATTCTCCTTTCACTCGCCCTTGCCTTCATGCTCGGGACGCAGGCGCTGGCGCAGGATCGCACCGGACCCTTGCGGATCGAAATCACCGAAGGCGTGATCGCG
>VYCX01000124.1 GCA_009843725.1 Boseongicola sp. SB0675_bin_26 | reverse complement strand
GTCTGCGCCGTTCGCCAGCGCCCCGATGACCTCGGGCAAGGCGGAGTTCGGGCCGAGAACCGGAGCGTCCGACGACACGTCGCCCGACACCGTGATTTCGCTGGCCGAAAGGTATTTCAGCGTGGAGATCGAGCCCACGAAACGGGCGACATAGTCGGTTTCGGGACGAAGCACTATGGCTTCAGGCGTGCCGATCTGGTCGACCCGTCCGTCCTTCATCACCGCGATGCGGTGGCCGATCCGCATGGCCTCGTCCAGGTCGTGCGTGATGAAGAGCGTTGTCTTTTGGGCACGTGCGGAGAGTTCGAGAAACTCGTCCTGCAAGTCTCGGCGGATCAGCGGGTCCAGGGCGCTGAACGGCTCGTCCATGAGCAGAATGTCCGGGTCGGCGGCAAGCGCCCGCGCCAGTCCGACGCGCTGCTGCATGCCGCCGGAGAGCTCGTCCGGATAGCGGTCACCCCAGCCGCCAAGCCCGACGGTTTCAAGCGCCTCCTCGGCAGCCTTGCGGCAGGCCTTCCTGTCCGCTCCCTGGACCTCCAGCCCGAAGGCGACGTTTCCCGTGATCGTCTTGTGCGGCCAAAGCGCCATGTGCTGGAAGACCATTCCGATCTTTTCGGCCCTGAGCGCCCTGAGCGACCTGTCATCGAGGTCCATCACGTCCTGGCCGTCCACCAGCACCGATCCCGCCGTCGGTTCGATCAGGCGGTTGACATGTCTGAGGATCGTTGACTTGCCTGATCCCGAAAGCCCCATGATGCAGAAGACCTCGCCTCGTCTGACATCGAAGCTGACATCCGCAACGCCGATCACGCAACCGAACTGCTTCAGGGCAGTGGACTTGTCGACCTTGCCGGCTTCCGCTGCGGCAAGCGTTTCGTCCACGCGACTCCCGAAGATCTTCCACAGGTTGCGGCACTCGATGGCCGCGCTGCCGTTCGTGTCGTTGCCCATGCCTTTCCGCCAGTTCCCGTGACCGGAGTGTTGCACAGGTTCAAGGCATGATCACATTGCAAAAAAGTTATCCGCTGAGTAACACAGGGTTACGCTGAATGCGCCTGTTGACGATCATTCCAGGCGGCAAGACGGGGCAATGCATTGACTCACGGTTTCCGAAGACTGCCGCCGCCCAAGTCGCTTCTGGCGTTCGAGGCATCTGCCCGAAACCTCAGTTTCACTGAGGCGGCAAAGGAACTCAACGTTACGCGGGTCGCCGTGTCACGGCAGGTGAAGCAGCTCGAGGCGCATCTGGGCTTTGAACTCTTTGTGCGCGGGCGCAGCAGCATCAAGCTGACCCGTACGGGCGGCCGACTTTCTCGCGCGGTCAACCAGGGTTTCCAGTCGATCATCGATCAGATCGACGCCATTGAGCACACCAAGGAAGACAGCCTGGTCACCATCGCCACCACAGCGGGGGTATCAACATACTGGCTCATGCCGAACATCGGGCGCTATCGACGGATCAACCCGAAGGCGGACTTCCGGCTCCTCGTGTCACATGATCTTGTCAACCTGGTTCAGTCAGATGTGGACATCGCGATCCGCTACGGTCCTGGCACATGGCCCGGCACTTCGAGCATTCTCCTGCAGCGCCAGCAGATCCTGCCTCTCTGCAGCCACTCGTTCTTCAGCAAGTTCGGTCCGTTCGAGACAATCGACGACCTGGCAGGCGTTCCGCTCCTGGAGTTTGAATCCGCACATGATCCTTCATCGATCTGGATCAACTACTTCCGGGACAAGGGATCGGTCCTGGGAAACCACACACGAATGAGCTCCTATGATTCCTACATCAATCTTGTGCAGGCGGTTCTGGACGGTCAGGGAGTCGGGTTGCTGGGCTCTCCCTTGATGACCCAGTTTCTTGACAGCGGCGTTCTCATGGTTGCCGTCGCAACCGAGCCGCTTCAGCAACACGGATACTACCTTTGCCAGCCGGAAGGCTCGTCTTCCTCGCGTACCGTCACGGATTTCCGCGACTGGTTGCGAAGTGAGCTCAGCGTGGCAGCAGACCCGCTGGATGAAGTCCGAGCCTCCTGAATTCCTGCGTAAGCTGGCGTTTCGCTGGCGGGAAATAATTTGTGCGATTGCCGGAGAGACTGGTTGGCGGATACGCTTCGCCGGGGAAGCCCGATGAAAAGCACTGTCGAATCCGGCATCGAAAGGCCAGGCCCAGGCGCGGGGGCGGGGCGGCAGCGCGCAGAATGGCGCGGCTGAACGCACCGGTTGTCTATCCGTCGACCACCATACGGAATCTCCCGACCTACGAGATCCTTGCGGTCGACGGCCTTGAGGCGATCGACGACCGCGCATTGGGCATTCTCGAAAATGTCGGGATCGATTTCAGGGACGACGCGTCCTCGCAGATCTGGCGACGCGCAGGAGCGCAGGTCGACGGCCATCGAGTCAGGATTCCGCGTGAACTGGTCCGCAGTCTCGTTGCCACGATCCCGGACGAGTTCGACTACCACGCCCGCAACCCGGAACGCACCGTTCGCGTCGGGGGGCGAAACATGATCTTCGGTCCCGCCTACGGCACGCCGAACCTGATCGACCTTGACGGAGTGCGCCGACAGGCAACCGCCGACGACATGCGGATGCTGATGAAGCTGCACCATGTCAATCCGGCCATCCAGTACAACGGCGGCTACACGCTTGAACCGATGGACATTCCGGTGCCGCACAGGCACCTGCACATGGTTGAAGGCAGCTTCCTGGCAACGGACAAGCCGATCATGGGCTCCCCGCAGTCCGAGTTTCAGGCAAGGGACTGCATAGAGATGGCACGGCTGGTCTTCGGTTCGGAACGAATGGACCGGGACGTTGTCATGACAGCGATCTTCAACTGCAACTCGCCATTGGTCTGGGACCAGACCCAGCTTGACGCCGTCCGGGTGTACGCATCCGAGAACCAGGCGCTTCTCATGTCGCCCTTCGTTCTTTACGGGGCCTCGACGCCAGTGCACTCGCTTGCGGCCACGGCGCAGATCATTGCCGAAGTCCTTGCCGGACTCGCCTTTACCCAGATCATAAGGCCCGGCTGTCGGGCGGTGATGGGAGTGGCGCCAATGGGCGTCTACATGAAGAGCGGCTCGCCGACCTTCGGGTCCCCGGAAGTGTCGCTGATCATGTACATCTTCGGGCAGATGGCACGGTATTACAGCGTTCCCTGGCGGACCAACGGAGCCAAGTCGGGCGCAAAGGAAGACGACCTCTACGCGGGGTACGACTCCATTCTCAAGGTCTACCCGGCCATCCTTGGCGGCTGCAATCTGCTGACGCATTGCGGCGGCACCATCGAGGGATCGCTTTGCATCTCCATGGGAAAGCTGGCGGCGGACGCGCAGCAGATCCTGGGATTCCAGACCCTGCTCAAGGGCGTATCGTTCGAGGACATGGAAACCGCCCTTGCCGATCTGGCGAGGGTCGGGC
>VYCX01000541.1:2263-3447 GCA_009843725.1 Boseongicola sp. SB0675_bin_26 | reverse complement strand
GCCAAGCGGATCCACTTCGTCCTCGATCACGACATCGAAACGCGCCGCCAACCGAATGCATGCCTCAAGAATCGCCGTGCCCCGGGCGTTGGCCGTGGCTGCACGAGAAAGTCGTGTACGGGTGCCTGGGTGAGCACAGCCAAAGACTGCCCATGGCGCGCAAGCGTACAATGTCACCGGGGCGTGGACTCTTCTTCCCCGCTCTCCGTGATGATCTCTTCAAGAGCGTAGAAGGTCTTCTGCGGAAGCTGTTCGACAGGATAGTACTTTGCGACCACGGACAGGGCCTCGTCGTAACTCCCGATCCCGAGATGGTCCAAGAGGAAACAGGTGTCGTCCACGTCGTGCGATTCCTCCCCTATGCGCATCGACATGCATTTCATTGCAAGAAGATACTCCGGTTCCGCGGTCATCACGCGCAGGTTTGACATCTCCCGGTAGTCTCGAAAGCTGCCTCGCGGGCTGAGGAACCCCTTCACCGCGTCGTTTAGCCAGTCCGTCGGGACATCGAATCCGGAATGGATGGCTACGGTCTCTGCCGCCTTGCGGATTTCGGCGGCAGGACGAAACAGGGCATCCACGTCCCTTGTGGCTGCGCGGGCATTGAGCGCCAAGCACATGACGGCGCCGCCCACGACATAGACTTCACCTCTCACGCTGGTTCGCGCCAGTTCCTGATTCAGCTTCCCGAAGAGGATGTCGATTTGTTGTGCAGTAAGGGACAATCTCAAACCCGGGTGCCGACGGAGGAGTCAATGAAGATGTTGCGCCGCCGAAACGGCGCCGGCGAGTTCGTGAGGAGGTGAAGGCGCAGGCTCTTCAGGTCCGTACCGAACCAGGGATCCCTCAATGGTGCCACATCTGCCGTCCAGGATGGCGGACGGACGCCTTTCAGGCCTGCTGCGTATTCCACCATGCCGCAAAGGTAGTTCGCCCTGAACGGTGACAGCGTCACGTCAGGACCGCGACTGACAACGTCGCCGAACTCTTCCGGGCGGAGTTTCGCCAGCAGGTCGTGAATGTCGGCAAACACGAACCTGCTCCGAGCTTCCGGACAGGCAAGACGCCGAACCAGACTCTGGAATCGGATGACCGGAGCCTGGCAATTGAGGCGTGGCCCGATTCGATCCGGATCCCGAATTGGAGACTGGAAAGCCATCCGTCAAAACGCTCCGTTCGTCACG
>VYCX01000541.1:0-2163 GCA_009843725.1 Boseongicola sp. SB0675_bin_26 | reverse complement strand
TCCGATCGGTTCACGGAAGACGTTGTCCGTCACGTCATCGTTCACGGTCGAGACTTCGCCAATCAGAACGTCTCCGTTCTCGCCCCAGAACGCGTGCCAGTCACCCGGGTTCAGCGTGACGCTCTCGCCCGGAGCCAATTTCAGGACTTCGCCCGGCTGCAATCGGCGTTCCAAGCCGTCGGTCAGGACAGTAACGCCCTTCTCTCCGTCAAAGTTCCCGTTCGCGTCAGAGCCGAACAGCTCCACTGCAAGAATCGCGCCGCCCCGGTTGATGATGTCCTCGGACTTGATGAAATGGGTGTGCATCGGGCTGACCTGGTCCTGCCGGCTGATCAGGAGCTTTTCCGCGTAGACCATGCCTCTGCCGCGCTCCAGATCGGACAGAATGCCGTTTCGCAGCGTGAACAGGAAGAGGCCGAGCTTGTCGAATTCGCCCTGCCCGTAATCCGTGATGTCCCATCCGAGACGCGCGTCAGCGATGCGCCTTGCCGACCCGTCATTCACACGGGCACGAAATTCCTCCGGATTCCAATAGGCGAATGGCGGCAACGTGAATCCGAACGAACGCATCATCTCGTCCGCGGCCGTCATGATGTCGTTGATGCGAGAGCGTTTCATGCTGTCCCCCGAGGCGAGAATGTCGTGCGATTCGTGACAGCTTGAACACATGACGTCCAGACCCGGAACGGCGTCACGCAATCGCGGAGAGGCACGTCGAAGGTGCCGCACGGGCCTGTCAGGCCGTTACGCGCTTCTGAGCCGTGCCGGCCTCGCCCCGGCGGCCCAGTCCCGGACCGCCTCGCCAAACGCCTCGAACAGTGCCCGAGAGACCGGATCTTCCGCCGCCTTGTATTCGGGATGCCACTGCACGCCGAGCGCAAAGCCTGGCGCGCTCTCAACGTAAATTGCCTCTTCAGTACCGTCTTCCGCGCGCCCGTCGATGACGATCCTCTCGCCAGTCTCCTTGATGCCCTGTCCGTGAAGCGTGTTGGTCAGCACCGTCGCGGCGCCGAACAGCCTATGGAACACGCCACCCTCGGAAAGGGCCACCTCGTGGCGAAGCCCGAACTTTTCGTCCAGGGTCCCGTCGGGCGGCATCCTGTGATTCATGCGACCTGGCAACTCCCGGATTTCCGGATGGAGCGAACCGCCCATCGCCGTGTTCAGTTCCTGGAACCCGCGGCAGATCGCGAGAATTGGCTGGCCGGCAGCCACGCATTCGCGAATCAACGGCAAGGTGATCTTGTCGCGGGCGCGGTCAAAGTCGCCATGAGCCGTCGTCGGTTCCTCTCCGTACTCTTCCGGATGAACGTTTGCGCGTCCGCCCGGAAACAGGAACCCGTCGCAGACGGACATCAGCTCTTCAATCGAGACCAGGTCAGGATCCGCCGGCACTATCAGCGGCACGGCGCCGGCCACTTCCCGAACCGCAACGGAAATCATGCGCCCGCCCGAATGAACGGGGTACTCGCGATTTATGAGATGTGCGTTGCCGATGATCCCGACGACGGGAAGGGTCATCGCTTCCTCCATGGCCATGAGCCGCAGCACGCGACCCGCCCATGTAATACGGCATGCCGAACCAGCACAAGGCCCCCGCTTGCGCGCGTCGATCCGGTCCGTCTTCGCCTTCTTCCTGCGCCGGAAGACCTCGAGGCTGGCGGGATCGCGGACCACAACCTCCAGATCCTCGCCGCCAAGGCGCCGGGCCAGCCAGAGCCATTCGTAGCCGGCTTCGTACACAAGCAGAACGCGAACGTCTTCGCCGGACGCCGAAGCCCGCCGTCGCGCCTGCCCCAGCTTCCTGAGCAACCCGTCCAAGTCATGCGGCGCCAGCTTGTGAACGCCGGTCTTTGACGTGTCGGCCGGATCGCCGACCCTGAGATTCCAGCTCGTGCCGCTGACTTCCAGCGCCGCATTAGCCGTTGTGACGTTCCCTTCGAAGGAGGTGAGTGCATCAACCATCAGTCTCTCCTTTCATTCGTCAAGGGGTTTTCGTCGACCGGCCCCTTGCCACCATATGTTGATGCCCGAACATTCCCCCGGACCGAATTATCCGCAGAGGCAAATCCCGGCACGGCTCATGGCATCTGAATTGGCAGCTGGCCATCACATTGCGGTACTCTCCGATCAGCAACCGATTGACTGGGCGGGGCTGGCTGG
>VYCX01000080.1 GCA_009843725.1 Boseongicola sp. SB0675_bin_26 | reverse complement strand
TCTTTGACGAGGACTACACGCGTGCGCACATGCCGTTTCTGGATGAAGTGCAGGACAACGAACGCTACGAGACTTGGGTCGCTGGCGGATCGAAGTCCGTTGACGAACGCGGATGCGCCTGGTGCCGCAACATGCTGGAACGCTATGAGGAAGAAAGGCCGCCGCTTGACGAAGGAGTCCGCGACGCCCTGCGCGAATACGTGGTGCGGCGCGAAGTCGAGATACCGGGCGAGCCGGTCTGACGGGTCAGGCGGCGATGTTCTCTCCAACGCCTGGCCGCCCACGATCCGTGCCGCAGGTCTGCTTGCCGCGATGGCATCGTTGTCCGGAGGATTCAGCTCTACCTCGTGACGCAAGGCTACCGGAAAGACCCACCCGCGAGAGGCGCAAGGCTGCCGCTCGATTCCGACAATTCTGGCAACGGCCCGGGACGCTGTGCCATTCATGCGGCGTGAAGCCGAGGAATTCTTTCTCACGGGCCGGCAAGGTCACGATGAAGCGACAGGGTGACTGCCGTACATGCGGCAACCGCCCCTTCCGGAGGTCGATCAGGGAAGACGCGTCATTGACGACAACGCAGGTCGCTGGTCACGCGGCCCCTGATTTCACGTTCTATGATGTTCAGAGGCAAGCAGCGCATCTTTCCGGTTCCCGCCGGGGAGATCAACGCCTCGCCCAGGGCCCGCCAGACCAGTCGTTCGAATCGTTGCGGGGCTTCGAATGCTGCAAGACTTTCGCCTGGACCGTTTGGTTCGGGCTCGTCCCTCCGCCAGCCCCGCGCATAGGTCTTGAAGGCGTGCTCGACTGCAGCCCTTGACAGGACTCCGACTCGTTCGAGGCGCACCATCATCGCTGCGGCAGAGACACCGTAGGTGCGCTTGAGACGCCTGATCTCGTGCCAAGTCACGCCGCCGTGCCGGCTTTGCCCCGCTTCGGCGACCAGATGTTCGCGAGGCATCAGAAAGGCGCCCGCGAAACGGTTCACCGCCGGCTCAAGTCACAGCGCCGCGTTGCCCGTGTCGGCAAGGAGAACGACACCCATCTTCAGGTCGACGGTGCGTCGTTTCAGGTGCGCGAGAGCGCCGGAGAACGAGGACGCGAAGATCTGGTTGGCTTCGGTCGCCACCGCGGCGGCCGGCCGGATGCCGATGAAGAACAGGAGCGGCGTCATCAGGAACCCGCCGCCGCCGCCGAACATGCCGGACAGGATTCCCACGAAGCCGCCATGCCCGAGCAGCAGGAAGGCGTCGACCGACACCTCGGCGATGGGAAGTCGGATGTGCGTCCGCGGCGTGTATCCCTGTCCGCGAAAGGCCTTCAACGGTCAATCGTGAGCGGCGCCGAGGAATTCGTGCGGCAAACTGCAACATGTCGGGAACAGACCGGCAGGGTGCGAATGCGATGGCTGTGCGCATGCCTTGGGCATCCTGCAGCCTGCGACGAAACTCGAGGATCGTGCTGTCTTCCGTCTCCTTGAAGTGACTCTGCGGTGCCACAAGCCCGGTTCAGTCAGCGGTGACGATGCGCCTCTATGGAGGCGGGCAGGTTACAGGACAAAGGCGTTAAGGCAGGTAGCTTGCCAGCTCTGCCTCCACCTCCTTTGGGTCGTGTTCCAGTCCCGCACGCAACCCCTGCGCCATATCGCCGGGATAAATGTCGTCCTCGTCGCCCGTCTCCAGCCCGTTGAGCGCCGCGCGTACCACATCCGCCGGATCGAGCTTGGGCGGCGGGAAGTCCTTGCTCATGTCGGTGTCCACCGCACCGGGCATGATCGCGAACACCTTTGTTCCTTGCGCCTTCAGCTCTGCCCGAACTGCCTGTGTCATGCTCAGGCTCGCCGCCTTCGACGCACAGAGCGTGCCCATCATCGGAAGTGCAACCCGGCTAAGAATCGACAGCATATTGACAATCGCGCCACCGCCGTTGGCCTTGAGCACTGGCGCGAAAGCGCGGATCATGGAAAGCGTGCCGAAGTAGTTCACTTCCATTTCGCGGCGGGCGTCTTCCATATGGGGGTTCTTCAGTGCGCCGGTATTGCTGTTGAAACCGGCGTTGTTGATCAAAAGCGTCACGTCATTGGCTTCGGTCGCGGCCCTGGCCACTGCGTCGGCGTCGGTGATATCAAGCGCAACCTTGACAACGCGAGGGTCGTCAGGCAGCGGCGCCACATCTCGCGCGGCGGCATAGACCTTTGCCGCGCCGCGCGACAAGAGCGCCTCGACGAAACGGGCGCCGATACCCCGGTTGGCCCCAGTAACAAAGGCGGTGCCGTTCTCAATGTCCATGGCAAGGGGTCCTTTCACGGTTTCGGCGAGCCAGTCGGGGTCGTGTTCCGGCGACGGCGCGGCGCGCAGCAGTTTCTTGGTGTAGCTGTGGTTCGGTGTTTCGAACACCCGCCTAACGGGGCTGTCTTCGCGGATCTTGCCGCGCTGCATTACCAACACCCGGTCAGCGAGCGAGCGTACCACGGCCAGGTCATGGGTGATAAAGAGGACCGACAGGCCCCGCTGGTCGCGGAGGTCCAGCAGCAACCGAAGGATGCGCGCCTGATTGGAGACATCGAGGCCCGAGACAATCTCGTCGGCGATGATGAGCTTCGGCGCGCCGGCCAGCGCCCGCGCGATGCCCACCCGCTGGCGTTGTCCACCCGAGAGGCGATGGGGGTAGAAATCCTTGAACTCGGACGTAAGCCCCACCTGATCGAACAGTTCGTCCACGGTGGTCGCCGCGCCGAAATTCCGCAGTGGCATGTCAAGAGACTGCCCGATCGAGCGACGCGGGTTCAGGGACGACAGCGGATCCTGAAAGATCATCTGGATGTCCTTGCGGTACGCCCGCCAGCGCGGGTACCAAGCACGGTCCTTGGTGCGGATCGTGGCAACATTGCCCGGGTCGACGATGGGTTGGCCCTGGAACAGAAGGCTTCCGGCCTGGATCTGGGTCAACCCTGCGATGGCCCGGCCCAATGTGGTCTTGCCTGAACCGCTCTCGCCCACCAACGCCAGAATCTCGCCCGGCGGCATCGTGAAATTGATGTTCGACAAGATGGGATAGCCCTTGTCATCCTTGCGCAGGAAGCGGCGGCGCATGCCTAGGCGGACCCCGAGCCCTCGTGCCTCCAAGAGCGGCTCACCCATCGCCGGCCTCCGCGATCATGCGCTCGATCAAGGCAGTCGGCACCGGCTCGAGCCCCCGCCCCGCCTGGTCGGGGCGCGGCGTGGCCGCCAGGAGCGCCTGCGAATAGGCGTGGGCGGGCCGCTTGATGAGATCGGCGCAGGCGGCCTGCTCTATCACCCGCCCGCCATGCATCACGATCACGGAATGGCAGATCTTGGCCACCACGCAGAGGTCATGAGTGACAAACATCAGCCCCACGCCGGTTTCGCGCTGCATCTCCCGGATCAGGTGCAGGACGTCCTTCTGCACAGTGACATCCAGCGCGGTTGTG
>VYCX01000411.1:12706-25374 GCA_009843725.1 Boseongicola sp. SB0675_bin_26 | reverse complement strand
ATCGAAGTTCGTCACGGCCTGAATGTCGCTGTCCGAAAGCCCGTGCCGCATTGCCTGCGCGATGACCCGCAGCCTGTCCGGCGCCAGCTTGGCAAGGGCTGCCGTGATGGCTGCGCGCCCGTCGCCTCCGGCGTCTTCTTCGGTGGCGGCGATGGTGCTGCCGTTGCAGAACGGAGCGGGCAAGGGAGGAGCGCCGGGAATCTCGATTTCGTCAAGTCCGGTCAGGCCGGTCTCAAGGGACGCAAGCGCCTTCTGCATGCTTTCGTGGAACGTGCGGCCGATGGCCATTGCTTCGCCCACAGATTTCATCGAAGTCGAGAGCGACGGTTCGCTTCCCGGGAACTTCTCGAAGGCAAATCGCGGGATCTTCGTGACCACGTAGTCGATTGTCGGCTCGAACGAGGCGGGCGTCACCTTGGTTATGTCGTTGTCAAGCTCGTCCAGCGTGAAGCCCACGGCAAGTTTTGCG
This sequence comes from Boseongicola sp. SB0675_bin_26, assembly GCA_009843725.1. Taxonomy (GTDB): domain Bacteria; phylum Pseudomonadota; class Alphaproteobacteria; order Rhodobacterales; family Rhodobacteraceae; genus JAJEFO01. The sequence goes on along the minus strand of VYCX01000411.1, from coordinate 24,905 downwards.
GCGATCTTGGCGATCGGGAACCCCGTGGCTTTCGATGCCAGCGCCGATGACCGGGAAACCCGGGGGTTCATCTCGATCACGACCATGCGCCCGTCCGCGGGATTCACCGCCCACTGGACGTTCGAGCCTCCGGTCTCGACGCCAATCTCGCGGAGAACGGCGATCGAGGCCGTCCGCATTGACTGGTACTCCTTGTCGGTAAGGGTCAGTGCGGGAGCGACCGTGATGGAATCTCCCGTGTGGACGCCCATGGGATCAACGTTCTCGATGGAGCACACGATGATCGCGTTGTCCGCCCGGTCACGGACCACTTCCATCTCGAACTCCTTCCAGCCGAGCAGGCTTTCGTCAATCAGGATTTGCGCGACGGGAGAGGCTTCGAGCCCCCGGCGGCACATGTCGAGATACTCGGTGCGGTTGTAGGCGACGCCGCCACCCGTGCCGCCCAGGGTGAAAGCGGGCCGTATGATGGCAGGAAGCCCCACTTCGTCCAATGCCTCCATCGCACGTTCGACACCTTTCGAGATGTCATAGCGGCCGTCGGCGTCCCTTGGCGCATCGGCGATCGCGGCCTTCGGGTTTTCGAGGCCGATCCGCTCCATCGCCTCTCTGAAGAGCTTGCGGTTTTCGGCCATTTCGATGGCTTCCGGCCTGGCGCCGATCATTTCGACTTCGAAACGTTCCAGGACACCCATCTCTTTCAGCGCGAGGGAAGTGTTCAGGCCGGTCTGTCCGCCCATGGTGGGCAGAAGCGCGTCGGGCCGCTCCTTCTCGATGATCTTGGCCACGACGTCCGGCGTGATGGGCTCGATATAGGTTGCGTCCGCCAAGCCCGGGTCGGTCATGATCGTGGCCGGATTCGAGTTCACGAGTATGACGCGAAAGCCTTCCTCGCGAAGTGCCTTGCAGGCCTGTGCGCCCGAGTAGTCGAACTCGCACGCCTGTCCGATGACAATGGGACCGGCGCCGATTATCATGATGGACCCGATGTCGGTTCTCTTCGGCATCTGCTGCCTCGTGGTCATGCGCAAATTGTCCTGCGTTATAGGGATTGGCTGTTCCTGCGCAAGGGCCTAACCGAGGCGGCGTCACGTTTTGTGGCGTCGGGTTCCGGCGAACGGCAGGTCCGTTCGGGCCTGGCATCTTCTGTCCGCTTGACTTCTGGCCCGTTGCAAGTTGTATCGGCGCCCTGCAACCAGGAGATGCAATTACATGCACGCCTTTCGAAGTCACAATTGCGCCGAACTCAATGCCTCTCACGTGGGAGAGTCCGTGCGCCTCTCGGGCTGGGTTCACCGCGTTCGAGATCATGGCGGCGTGCTGTTCGTCGACCTTCGCGACCATTATGGCGTGACTCAGGTCCTGGCCGACCCGGACAGCCCGGCCTTTGCGGAGGTGGAGAAGCTGCGCTCCGAGTGGTGCATCCGGATAGATGGCGAGGTGAAGGCGCGGGACACCGATCTTGTGAACCCGAAGATATCCACCGGCGACATCGAGGTCTTCATCCGCGATCTCGAGGTTCTGGGAGCTGCAGAGGAGCTTCCGCTGATCGTGTTCGGTGATCAGGAGTACCCGGAGGAGACGCGGCTGCGATACCGGTTTCTCGACCTGCGACGCGAGGTGATGCAGCAAAACATGAAGCTCCGCTCGGACGTGGTGGCCAGCATTCGGCGGCGCATGTGGGGCGCCGGATTCCGCGAGCACCAGACGCCGATCATCACGGCATCCAGCCCCGAGGGCGCTCGCGACTTCCTCGTGCCCTCGCGGCTTCATCCGGGCAGGTTCTACGCTCTTCCGCAGGCGCCGCAGCAGTTCAAGCAGCTCTTGATGGTTTCCGGCTTCGATCGATACTTCCAGATCGCGCCATGCTTCCGAGACGAAGATCCGCGCGCCGACCGTTCGCCCACCGACTTCTACCAGTTCGACATGGAAATGAGTTTTGTCACGCAGCAGGACGTTTTCGATGCGGTCGCGCCCGTGATCGAAGGGGTGTTCTCCGAGTTTGCAGCGAACCGAGACGTGGACCCGGTCGCCGACTGGCCGCAGATTCCGTATCGCGACACGATGCTCTGGTACGGTACCGACAAGCCCGACCTGAGGATCCCGGTCAGGATGGAGGATGTCTCGGAACATTTTCGGGGATCCGGATTCGCGACGTTTGCGAAGATACTGGAACAGGAGGGTACGGAAGTCCGCACGATTCCCGCGCCGGGCGGCGGCAGCCGCCGGTTCTGCGACCGCATGAATGCTTTCGCTCAGGGAGAAGGCCTCCCGGGGATGGGCTACATTATCTGGCGCGACGGCGAAAACGGCATGGAGGCGGCCGGGCCGGTCGCAAAGAACATTGGCTCCGAACGCACGGAGGCCATCAGGAAGCAGCTCGGCCTGGCCTCGGGCGACGCCGCGTTTTTTCTGGGAGGCAAGGCCAAGAGCTTTGAAGCCGTGGCCGGAAAGGCCCGTGTGCTCATAGGCGAGGAGCTTGGACTTGTCGCGAAGGACCGGTTTGCGTTTGCCTGGATTGTCGATTTCCCGCTCTACATCGAGGATGAGGAAAGTGGCGGAATCGACTTTGAGCACAATCCTTTCTCGATGCCCCAAGGGGGCATGGCCGCGCTTGACGGCAATCCGCTGGACGCTCTTGGATTCCAGTATGACCTGGTGTGCAACGGCCACGAAATCGCCTCGGGCGCAATCCGCAACCATCAGCCTGAGATCATGTTCCGGGCCTTCGAAATCGCGGGTTACGGAGAGGACGAGGTGCGTGCCCGATTTGGCGGCATGGTCAACGCGCTGCGCTTTGGTGCCCCGCCTCACGGCGGATGCGCTGCGGGGATCGACCGGATCGTGATGCTTCTGGCTGACGAGGAGAACATCCGGGAAGTGATCCTCTTTCCGATGAACCAGCGGGCGGAAGACCTCATGATGGGTGCACCAACGGAGCCGACACGAGAGCAGCTGCGTGAACTGCGATTGCGAACGCTGCCGCCCGAAGAGTGATCGTCACTTCGCGATGCGAGCTTCGGCGGACAGCGACGTGGCCGTCGATCCGGCCAGGATGACGCATTGCGCCGCGAATTCGAGGATCTGAGGAAGGCAAAGCCATGAGCCTGAAGGACTGGTCACCTCCGTCAATTCCATCTCGAACGGCAATTGAAGGACGCTACGTCGTGCTGGAGCCGGTCGAACGCGAACATTTCGCCGGATTGATGGAAGCCTTCGCAGCGGATGCAGACGGCGGAATGTGGGAGTATCTTCCGCATGGTCCGTTTGACCAGGCTGGCTGTTTGGCTTGGATCGACGCGGCACGTGCGTCGCCCGATCCGCTGCACTACGCGGTGCGCATGGAAGACGACCGGCTCGGAGGCACTCTCAGCCTGATGCGGATCAAGCCTGCTGCGGGTTCGATCGAGACGGGCTGGCTTACGTTCTCGCCTCGCCTTCAACGGACCCGAGAGGCGACCGAAGCCGTTTATCAACTGATGCGCTGGTCCTTCGAAGCGGGTTATCGAAGGTTCGAATGGAAGTGCGATGCGGCGAATCACCGCTCGCGTCGCGCGGCGGAGCGATTCGGTTTTTCCTACGAAGGAATATTTCGGCAGGCGACGGTCGTTAAGGGACGGAACCGTGACACGGCCTGGTATGCGTGCATTGACAGCGAATGGCCAGCTCTCAAGGAGGCGTTCGAGGCTTGGCTCGAAACCTCGAATTTTGACGCCAGCGGAAAGCAGAGGCAGAGGTTGGGTGACTTGACGGCGCCCATTCTCGCGTGCCGGGATCCCTTTCTTTGAGTCGCCGCATGCCGAAAGGCCCGTGGTGGACCGGATTGCCGGCTCCTCCGTCACAGGGCGCTATGCATGTTCAATCCACCAGTGACTTTTGGGTTGAATTTGCAAAGGTGGTTTCGGAATCCGGCATGGGCATGGTATGAGTGCAAAAAAAGCGAGGCGTCCGGTCGGGCAGATGACACGCAAGCTATTCGGTACTGATGGCGCGCGCGGGCGCGTCAACATACATCCCATGACTGCGGATGCCGTTCTGCGTCTCGGTGCTGGTGCAGGACGCTACTTTCTCCGGGACGGTTCCGCCACGCACCACGTCATCATCGGCAAGGACACGAGGCTCTCCGGCTACATGTTCGAGAGTGCCCTGACGGCAGGGTTCACGTCGACCGGCATGAACGTGCTGCTGCTCGGCCCGGTGCCGACGCCTGCGGTCGGAATGCTGGTTCGCTCCATGGGGGCGGACGTGGGAGTGATGATCTCGGCAAGCCACAATCCTCATGAAGACAACGGCGTGAAGTTCTTTGGCCCCGACGGCTTCAAGCTTTCGGACGAAGCCGAGGCCGCAATCGAGGCGATCATGGCGGGCGACATCAAGCTGGCCGATCCGGTCAGCATCGGCCGTGCACAGCGGGTGGAAGGCGGGCTGTCCAGCTATGTCGAGAATCTGCGGTCCACGCTTCCGGGCAACCTGGATCTTGCCGGCATGAAGGTCGTGATCGATTGCGCGAACGGAGCCGCCTATCGTGCGGCGCCAGAACTGCTCGGCAAGCTGGGCGCAACAGTGACGGAAGTCGGCACCTCGCCCGACGGGAAGAACATCAACGAGAACTGCGGCACGACATGTACCGCCACGGCTGCAGAAGCCGTATCGGCCAACGGCGCCGATGTTGCCATTTGCCTGGATGGCGATGCGGACCGCGTGACGATCATCGACGAAACGGGCGAGGTTGCCGATGGCGACCAGATCATGGCGTTGTTCGCGGCGCGCTGGGCCGATGAGGGCCGGCTTCAGGGCGACACCTTGGTGACGACAGTGATGTCAAATCTCGGTCTGGAACGATTCTTGGAGGGTCGAGGCGTCTCTCTTCTGCGCACGTCAGTGGGCGACCGCTACGTGGTCGAGGCAATGCGCGCCGGCGGGTACAATCTCGGCGGCGAGCAGTCGGGGCACATCGTCATGACGGACCATGCGACGACCGGCGACGGCCTGCTCGCGGGCGTGCATTTCTTGGCCGAGATGCTCCGCTCCGGACGAGCGGCAAGCGAACTTTGCCACATGTTTGATCCCGTGCCGCAACTGCTAAGGAACATTCGATGCTCCCAGGGCGCAAAGCCCCTCGAATCCGCGACCGTGAAGGGCGCGATCACGGCAGCCGAGAAACGGCTCGCAGGGGCCGGTCGTCTCCTGATTCGTCGGTCAGGAACCGAATCACTGATTCGGGTGATGGCGGAATGCGAGGACGAAGCGCTCCTGAAGGAAGTCGTGGACGGGATCGTGGCTGACGTCGAGGCTGCAGCCTGATCCAGCCCTACCGGTGCCGGTCTTGCCTTTCGTAGCGGGCGACGAGTTTTTCGGGAGAGGCGCCGAGGAAATAACGCATAAGCGTGCCAAGATTGGCGGTGCTGCGCCGCAGCCATCCCTCGGCCTCGTAACGTTCGGCCGACGTGCGCGCGATTGCGTCGAGCGGGCGAAGGCGACCCTTGAGGCGGTGGGCGAGGGCCACGTCCTCCATCAGCGGGATATCCGGCACCCCACCGACTTTCTCCAGCGTCGCACGTGCGACCAGCAGCCCCTGGTCGCCATAGGGCAGCCCAAGGAGGCGTGAGCGAAGATTCGCACCTCCCGCGACCAGTCGTGGCGCGAGGCCCTGCGCCCGAAACCCGAGCCGGAACCAGCCCGCCTTGTCCGGATGGTTCTCAATGTGACTGCGAACAGCTTGTGCCCAGTCCTCCGAGAGATGCGTGTCGGCGTGAAGAATCAGCACCCAGGGAGCCCGTGCGGCAGCAATCCCCCGGGCAATCTGCCCTCCGCGTCCCTTGGGGCCGGTCACCAGTGTCGCTCCCAGTTCTCTTGCAACGTCGGCGATGCCGTCTTTCGAGCCACCGTCAGAAAGGACGAGCTCGGCGACCAGCCCGTCCGTCAGCCCGCCAAGAAGCGCCTCGGTCGTGGCGGGCAGGGCATGAGCCGCGTTGAGCGAAGGGATGATGACGGCAATGGGTGCAGGCATGGCTACAATCCAGCTGGCAAATCCCTATATTGGCCCTGAAACCCGCAGGAGGCCAGCATGAGCGGACGCAAGGTCTTTCGGATCGCCGGAGCTGACCGGGAAGAATTTCTCCAGAACCTCGTCACCAACGACGTGGCACGCCTGAAGGACGGGCTTGTCTGGGCTGCTCTCCTCACGCCGCAAGGCAAGTATCTTGCGGATTTCTTCCTCGTCTCCGACGGGGACGCGATCCTGCTCGATGTATCGGAGCGGTTGGCAAAGGGGCTGGTGCAGCGCCTGCAGATGTACAAGCTGCGGGCAGACGTGACGATCGGGGAAACGGACATCATCGTTGCACGAGGTCTTGGCAATGCGTCGGAAGGTGCGTTTCCCGACCCGCGAGATCCTGCTCTGGGCTGGCGGGCCTATGACGGTCGAGAGGATGAAGCGGCGGATTGGGAGGCGATTCGCGTCGCTGCCGGTGTGCCGGAAAGTGGCATCGAGTTGCTCCCAAATGACACCTATCCCCTTGAAGCGTGCTTCGAGCGGCTGAACGGCGTTGACTTCAAGAAGGGCTGCTACGTGGGCCAAGAGGTCACTGCACGGATGAAGCACAAGGCGAAGCTTCGCAAGGGACTGAAGCGGGTTCATGTCGTCGGCGAAGCGCCTGTCGGCACCAAAGTCCTGAACGGCAGGGGGCAGGTCGCGGGCGCGCTTCATTCGCAGAACGGCGGCCTGGGGCTGGCCTATCTGCGCTTGGATCGGGTCGATGACGGCATGCGGGCGGGGGATGCAGCTGTCCGACTTCGCGAGGACGGATGAGCCTGAAATGCCGGTCGGCGAGGCGTTGAAGCGACAAAAGGCAGATTCGGGACAAGCGCATTCAAAGGAGTGAACGGCATCGCAGATGCGCCATCCTTGCCAGGATCAACTGTGCCGCAAGCACCACATGTTCCCCGTCGCGTTGTTCCCTCGGGCCACCGCCCCGGCGCGGCGCCGATCCTGTCGCGAAGGCGAATCGGGAACGGGGCAGGGGAGGTCGTCCCTCGTCCTCTTCATCATGAGGACATAGTCTCCGCCCAAGGGCCTTGCCGGCATCGTGCCGGCGCTTCCGCTTCGCCAGGTCGGCAAGGCATCCAGGAAATGGAGGAAGGTTCGATGGACCCGTTGAATCCCGCCATTGACTCGATCAATGCGTTCGCGTGCGGACCTCGCATGCTTGGCATGACCGGCGTCCTCCTGAAGTCGGGCCGTGGTTTCATGTCCTGGCGCAGGCTCAGCGACGGGTTTCGCCTCTTGTTCGACAAGGAGACCGTCGGCAAAGGACGGATCTCGATCAGCGGCAGCGGCAAGGTGCAGTGGTGTCGTCTTTCCTGCATCGGAAGAACTGGTGCGGTTCAGGTTCACCCGTCCTGAAATCAGGAAGTGAGCCTTCGGGGCGCCAACGCAGCCGACAAACGGTCAGTTCCTGAAATCGGCCTCGTGGAAGGCTTGACGGTCGAGATGATGGATGGTCGGGTCTGCACGATGGTTGCCGGCTGACCTCGGGCCGGAATGGAGGCGGGTGTTTGGTGCGGATAGACGGACTGCAATACGCGAAATGGTCGGAAAAGATCTTCCGCCAGATGCGCGAAGGCGGGGTTGACGCCGTTCACGTGACCATTGCCTACCATGAGACCTTCCGCGAGGCGGTGCTGAACCTCGAACGCTGGAACAGCTGGTTCGAGGCCTTTCCGGACCTGATCATGAAGGGACTGACGGCGGATGATGTCGAGCGCGCCCGGTCGACCGGCCGCACGGCAATCTTCTTCGGATTCCAGAATCCGAGCCCCATCGGTGACGACATCGGTCTTGTCGAGATATTCCACGCACTTGGCGTGCGCTTCATGCAACTGAGCTACAACAACCAGTCGCTCCTGGCAGCGGGTTGCTACGAGGAGGAGGACGGCGGCATCACGCGCATGGGCCGACAGGTCATCCGGGAGATGAACCGTGTCGGCCTTGTGGTAGACATGAGCCATTCCGCCGATCGCTCGACGATCGAGGCCGCAGAGATATCGGAGCGCCCGATCACGATCACGCATGCAAATCCTCACGAGTGGGCGCCGGCCTTGCGCAACAAGAAGGCCGACGTGATCCGGGCCGTCACCGATGCCGGTGGCATGCTGGGGTTTTCGCTCTACCCGCATCACCTCAAGGACAAGTCCACATGCAGCATCGAGAGCTTTTGCGAGATGATCGCACGGACGGCTGACACCTTTGGCACGGAACGTTTCGGCATTGGTTCGGATCTCTGCCAGGATCAGCCGGACAGCGTGGTTGAATGGATGCGGACCGGGCGCTGGACGAAGGAGATGGACTACGGGGAGGGGTCGGCAACCTCGCCCGGGTTTCCGCCAATGCCAGACTGGTTCCAGGACAATCGGGACTTCGCGAACATCGAGAAGGGGTTGCGGTCGGTAGGAATGGACGATTCCGAGATCAGTGCCATCATGGGCGGGAACTGGTACAGGTTCTTTGCCGAGAATTTCGGGCCAAGGTGACCATTCACGGCCAACAGGCATCGCTCCGCGATCCGTCTCGGGTCATGAGGCTGGCGCGTCTCGGCTCCCTGCATCAAAGCCGATTGAGCTTCATGCGGGTCCTGACGCGCCGCATGGCCTGCGAGAACTGGAAATTCGCACGCATCACCTTCGACTTGGACGAAAGGGGCACTGGCCGCGCGATCTACAGAGTGGATGGCCCAGAACGCACCTATTCCATGGTGGCTTTCGGCCACGACCTGCCTGACGAGATGCGATCGGACCGGGTGATCGCTGAGGCTTGGGACGCGACCTTTGCGCTTCTTGACGGTGTGCCGGACGAGACGGATGTCGAGCGTCTTGCGGCCAATGTGCCCCTTCAGGAAGCCGGCCGGTACAGCGAGCGCGAACTCGTCGTGTCGCGGGCCAACCGATCGTCGCGGCTTTGGGAGCATGCGGTGAAAGCGCTCGCAGCAGGCATGCAGCCAGACGCCGAACAACTGGATGCCGTCGGATACCTGATGCGGACAACGGCGGTATATGGCTCGGGCAAGTTCGGCGCCGTGGACTACGCGGACATCCGGAACAGGCCCGAGTTTGCCGCGCCCTTTCAAGCGGAGATGCTGCTGGTCTACCTGATCCGGGCATTCGTGCTCGATCTTCTCGAACACCTGGCGCGCTGCCGTGGCGGTGAACAGGCGGTAGTGCTGGACCGAGACACGGCAAGGAAGCTCGGCATCGGCAATGCGACGGGGCTGGGAATGGCGCCTTTCATCGTCAATCACGCGGCGCTCTTCAACAACTGGATTGCGGCACGCGAGGAAGCGATCCGGCGCGTTCGGTCGGTCCCGACGGCAACCGAGGCGGAGCTGGCGCTGTTTCGCGACAGGCTGCGACGCAGCGAGGCCCTGGTTCGCGACTGGCGGTCCGGGCACTCCGTTCAGCGGGCAAAGGTGGAAAGGCTGCAACTGGACCTGCAGTTGATCAAGGCCCGGATTGAAGGCTGGCCGACCGACGAGAACTGTCCGTGGGACCGTCTTGTGGAATGGTCCGAAGCGGCCCTGAGCGAGGAAGGGCAGGAGTGCCTGGCCTCGCTGATTCTCGAACCGTACGGGACGCTCGTGGACGAACTTTCCGAGGGGATGGCAGATCCGAGTGACGGAGACTTCCGCATCGACGGTTCGATGTCGCTGGCGGAGACATGCGGGTTGCTACGGGAGCATTATGGTTGGGCGCTGGGCATCGACTGGAGGATGCCCGAGGAGACGGCGCGGGCATGGTACATCTCGGAAGAAAAGCTTGAGCCCCGTCTCGGCCAGCGCCACGAGGAAGACATCGCGGAATTCGAGCAGCCGCTTTCCCCGGGTCGTGACGCGGTGCGCGCGCATGCAGATCTTGAACGCTGGTCGCCCGCCGAATCGGTCGCTGCGTTTCTCTTGCGGCATCCCGAGCATCGACATGCCATCCGACGTGTACAGGTGTGCCGTACCGCCCCGTATGCCGAGATACATGACAACACGATCGGCGCCTCGATGCTGCCGATTGACATGATGCGGGCCAAGCTGAGCTTTTTCGGTGCCACGCATTTTGATCCCAAGTCGGACCGCTGGGTGCGCATCCGGATGTATGCCGGCGCGCCATATCCCGGCGAGCTCGATCTCGGAAATTGCGAAGACTGGGTCTACCCGGAGCCGGTTGCGTGAGCCGGTCCCTGAACGAGGTCGAATCCATCGCGTGGAAAGCGGCACGCGGCGCGGGATACCCTTGGGGCATTGCCGAGGAAGCCGCCGCTGCCATGCGATGGCTGGCAGGACGCGGCATCGATGGCTGCCCGGCTCTGGCGTCCCTGCTGGAACGGACCGACGGCTCGAATCTCGACGACTGGTCACCGGAGCCGGGAAGGATCTGGTCTGCGCCCGGCGGCGTGCTCTGCCCTTTGATGGCGGGCGCAGCCCTGTCGGATCATGCCCGCCAGCTGCAGCAGTGCGCACGTGAGTTCGGCCAGATGGCGTCGCCGGTCCTGTTCCTGCCGTTCGCAGGCTGGGCAGCCGCAACGGTCGGCGCAAATTTGCAGGTGACCTGGCCTGGCGGTTCGTCATTCACTGACGGGGATGGGCTTGCCCTGCAAGGTGATCCGGGTTGGGACCTCGGCGGCGTAATGGTCGCGGTCAGCGGCGAAATGCTGGAAGCCCGTCCCCGCGCGAGCCGCGCATTTCCCGATCCTTCTGCATGGGACCGGCTTGGGGAGCTCGCTCGCAGAGTCCATGCGCCGGCTTCGGAGGCGTCCAGGCGATTCGGTGCAGGCGGTGCGGACGGCATTGACGATGATTGAGAGCATGAGGTTTGAGAGCCGCGCTTCACAGGCGTGTCGCCGGGGCATCTCCGGGCCAGATGGACATGCGTCCGGCATGCCGAGACGGCTCAAGCTGTCCCGTGACCAGGCGCATTGCCTGACCCGCTTGACCGGGTCGAGGTCCCGGAAGATCAGCATGGGCTCGCGAGGTGACGACATGGGTCCCGTGCCTCTTGCTTGGGAAGAACGGCAGGTGCGGCGGCAGGTGCCGTCGCAGGAGAACCGCGGCGGCGCCGATGGCACGGCAGCCGGATCTGATGACGAGGGCTGCCTGCGTGGATGCTGAAGATGAGCGCAACGAGGCCAAATGCGAATCGGACGTTCGTTGCGCTGCTGTTGAGCGCGGCTCCCGCGCGGGCTGCGCCCGTCCGGTCAACGCTGCTCATCCAGGCCTTGCGCCAACCGCATCAATTGCACCGCCTCGGCGCGGTAGCCGTAGAGATCGTCGCCCCGGTTGGCATTGGCAAGCGCAATCGCGTCATCCCAAGACCATTCGCCAAGGTGGTTCGAGCCGCGCAGGAGCTGCCCGAAGCCGGCAATCGCGGCGGCAAACCCGGCCTCTGGCGAGGGTGCCAGATCGGAGGTGATCGGCTGTTCGATCAGCCGGCTGGTCGTGGCCCCCGGCGCCTTGTATCGCAGCCGCAGAAAGCCCAGCTCGTCCGAGGCGCTTGCGACCTGATCGGCCTGGTAACGAAGCGGGTCGGTCAGGCGTGCGGGCGAACCCACGGGCGTGACCTCGTAGATCGCAGTGACGGAATGACCCGCGCCGATCTCGCCGGCGTCCACCGCGTCGTTGTTGAAGTCTTCGCGCCGCAGAGCGCGGGTCTCGTATCCGATCAGCCGGTATTCGGAGATCCGCGCATGGTTGAACTCCACCTGGATCTTCACGTCATCGGCAATCGGGAAAAGCGCGCCTGACAGCTGATCCACCAAAACCTTCCGCGCCTCGCCGAGAGTGTCGACATACGCCGCGATGCCGTTGCCGTTCTGCGCCAACGCCTGCATCGTGGCGTCGTCCAGGTTGCCACGCCCGAAACCCAGAACCGACAGGTAGGCGCCAGCTGCGGCCTGCCGCTCGATGAACTCCTTCAACCTCTCGGGATCGAAAAGCCCTACGTTGAAGTCGCCGTCCGTCGCGAGGATGACGCGGGTCACCTCGCCAGCTTCGGCCATGCCGCGTGCGGTGACGTAGGCCTGTTGCAGCCCGGCCTGACCGGCCGTGAACCCTTCCGCTTCCAGCATGTCGAGTGCGCCGTGGATGGCGGCCCGATCCCGCGCCGGGGTTGGGTCCAAAGCCTGCCCGGCGCTCCCCCCATAGGTCACGATGGCCACCGC
>VYCX01000411.1:0-12696 GCA_009843725.1 Boseongicola sp. SB0675_bin_26 | reverse complement strand
GGACGTGTCGATCAGGAACACGAGGTTCAGCGGCGGGCGGTTCTCGACCTCGGGCAATGCGCCCTGGATCGCGATCTGCACCAGCAGCGTGTCCGCGTTCCATGGTGTCTGACTGATCGAGACGGTAGGCCGGAACGGCGCGTCGCCGTCGGGTGCGGGATGCGCGTAAGGGAAGTAGTTGATCATCTCTTCCACGCGCACGGCTTCGGTTGGCGGCAGGTAGCCGTTCATCAGTGACGACCGCACGACCGAATACGATGCGGTGTCCACGTCGATCGAGAAGGTCGAGACCGGGTCCTCGACCACCACCTTGACCGGGTTGTCGTTGGCATTGGCGAACTCTTCGGTGCGGTCGTCCGCCGACAGCCACAAGGGCTCGACAATCTGGCGCTTGTTCAGATCCTCTTCCGTGTCATAAGGGGAGATTTTGCCGTCCCCGGACGCGGCGGTCGGCGACAGCGCGCGAAGACCCTCCTCAGCGGTCATCTGGCTGGCTGAAGACGGCACCTTCGGGATCGCGCCAGCCTTCGACAGCGCGCGAAGATGTCGGCCAGCGGACTCCTGGCTGGTTGAAGACAGCACCTCCGCGGTCAAGCCAGCATCCAACAGCGCGCGAAGAACCTGCTCCGGGAACCTCTGGCTGGCTAAAGACGGCACCTCCGCGGTCGCGCCAGCCTGCGCCTGGTAGTCATGCACCGGTTCGGGTGCCACGGCCTCGCGGCTGGGAAAAATTGTCGGTGGCTTCAACACGCCACCAACGGGCAGAAGCATGACCGCTCCGAAAGCGACGATCACGGTGCTCGCGACCAGTGTCACGCGGTTGGACAGAAAATTCAGCATCATCCTTGGCTCCCTGGCAAGACCCGTTTCCGGGCAGTCAGGGGTTTGACGCAGGGCATCCGTCGATCCTTGGAACCGTTCGAAGTTCTTTCGCGCCAGCACGAGATTTGCAGCCTTGTTCGCGTCGTCCGGCGCGGGCGTGGCGGCGCGCATGGCCTCCTTCAGTTTGTCAAGATCATCGTCGTTCATGTTCAATCCTCAGTCTCGCGCAACGCGCGAATGATCTTCTTTGCCTCTGCCACCCGCCAGCTGACCGTCCCTTCGGAGACGCCCAGCACCTGTCCGGCGTCGGCATGGGTCAGCTCGTCCAGCACCAGTGCGAGCGTGTCGCGCAGATCGTTCGGCAAGGCGCGCATCGCCTGCCTCAACCACCTCGACTTGTCGGCTGCCTCCGCGTCGACCGCGCGGCGGTCCAGCTCCCGCTCTCCCCAGCCGGCGGCGGCCTTCGCATGTGCGGCCGCACGGCGTCGGCGATCATGGGCGGCGTTCACCGCCACGCGGTAGAGCCAGGTGGCAAACCGCGCGTCGCCCCGGAATCCGGCCAGCTTCGCTGGCAGCGCGGCGCAGATGTCCTGTGTCAGGTCCTCGGCCTCGGCCCGACTGCCGGTGAGGCGAAAGCAAAGCGCGAAGAGCGAGTCGTAGCGCCGCTCCAGCAGCTTGGAAAATGCTGCCGCATCGCCGCCTGCGGCGGCAAGGGCAAGCTCTTCGTCGCTTGTGACCATGTACATACGGTTGTTTGACGCACGCCGAAGGTCAATCCTTGGAAAGGGCCAGACACCAGCGTTCGCGGACACGGCTCTCATCCAGCTTCCGGCTTCATGCCCGCCTCGCCTCGACGTGAACGAGCCCCGGTTCCCGGCAGGTCAGCGCCGGATCTGTGCGCGGCAGCGGCTGGTTTGCCCCCGCGATCGTCCTGGGATGTCGTCCGACAAGCCGTCAGCCAAGCCGCGATGCCGCCGCCTCGAAGGCGCTCCTCGTCACTTCCAGATCGTCGTCGTCGAGGGCAAGACAGCAGTAGGTCTTGCCTGGGGGCTTGAACAGCCCATGGGCTCGGAGCGCCTCGTTCCAGGATGCCGTGCGGGCGCTGTCCGCTGCCTGAACGTCGCGATAGTTCCGGACATTCCGGTCGGTGAAGACAACGTCGAACAGCGACGGCGCGCCGACAAGCCGATACGGAATGCCCGTCGGGTCGAGCGCGTCGCGGGTCAGTCGCATGACCGTCTTGCCGAGGTCTTCCAGGCGCTCGTACTGGCCGGGGCGCCGCAGGATCTCGAGGGTCTTGAGGCCCGCGACCGCTGCAATCGGGTTGCCGGACAGCGTCCCAACCTGCATCAGCCAACCTTCCGGGCCAGCAAGGCTCTTGTCGAAATGTTTCATGATCTCGGTCCGTCCGGCGATGGCGGCCAGGGGAAACCCGCCGCCGATGATCTTGCCAAGCGTCGCGATGTCGGGCGTTACGCCGCAGGTTTCCTGCGCGCCGCCATAGGCAAGCCGGAATCCGGTGACGATTTCGTCGAAGATCAGGACGATGCCATGCCTGTCGGCTTCTTCCCTGAGAACATGCAAGTATCCGGGATCCGGCGGAATGATGCGCTGCAATGGCTCGACGATGATGCCGGCCACCCGATCTCCCCATTCCGCAAGGAGCGAACGGATGTAGTCCGGGTCGTTGAATGGCGCCACCAGCACTTCGGAGGCGACTCCCGCTGGAATCCCGGCGCTGTCAGGAACGGCTCCCGGAAAGTTCACGAGCCTTTCGGGCGCAAGTGACATCTGTGCCTCGGCGCTCATGCCGTGATAGCCGCCTTCGAACTTGACGATCTTGTCGCGGCCCGTGAAGGCACGGGCCAGCCGCATGGCGTACATGTCCGCCTCGCCGCCCGTGGAGACGTAACGGAGCCGCTCGGCGCAGGGCAGGGTTCGACAGATCTCTTCCGCAAGCTCTATGCCGGCAGCATTGCTGGCAAAGAAGGTCTGGCCTCTAGGCAGCTGTTCCGCCACGGCCTCCAGCACTTCCGGGTGGCTGTGGCCGAGGATCAACGGGCCTGAGCCGATCAGGTAGTCGACATACTCGTTGCCGTCTTCGTCCCGGACACGTGCGCCCCGGCCCTCGCGGATGACGATTCCGGGATCGAAATTGCCGAAACCGCCTGTGGGCAGCACGGCCTTTGCACGCGCGATCCAATCGGCCTGCGATGTGATCGTGGTCAATGTCCTCTCCAGAATCAGTTCAGGGTCGCCAAGGACGTCCGGGTCGGGGTCGACCCCGAGATCCGGACCTTCGGGAGGCGCGATGCCCCTTATTCAAGGCTTGGCGCTCTCCGGTCAAGGCATGGGCCGACGAAGTCCGAGATGACCGGCTGGGCGCCGTCAGTAGGGGCCGGGGACAACGGGGCTGCCATCGACGAACCGCTCGAACCGGAACCGCGACAAGTCGAAGCCCGTCGGGCGGTCCAGCACGAGATCGGCGAGGACCCGGCCTACCCCGGGCCCGATCCCGAAACCGTGCCCGCTCATGCCGGTCCCGATGAACAGGCCAGGGAGCGATGGCACTTCGCAGATGTAGGGCACGGCATCGGGAGTCACGTCGATCATCCCTGCCCACGTTTCCGCCATGCCGGCCTCCTCCAGCCACGGCGCCCGCTCGCGGAGACGCTTCATCAGGCGTCGCTGGCCCGCCTTCGACGGAGGCGGATCAAGCACGCGCATCCGCTCGAACGGCGTGACCTCGTCAGGACGCCAGCGCGTCCTGGAACCCCATGCGCCCGGATAACCCGCGGGAGGCTTCGGTATGAGCCGCAGATTCCCGGCCGATTTCCACAACAGTTTCGCGAACTTGGTCAGGTCCTGGAAAGAGCGGGCACACACGTGGTGCTCGATGAGGTTCCCGGTTGTCACCGTATGGCCGCCATCCGCACGACGACTCGTGGCGAATCCGGGCATGGAAACGTTCGGAAGCCCGCGGTCGGCCACGGGGCGAGTGCGGCCGACCGTGGAACGCACGATGAGTTGCGGCAGGTCAATTCCCGCGTTGCGCGCAAAGCAGGTGGACCAGGCGCCGCCTGCAAGCACTACTCGGTCAGCCCGCACGGGCCCACGTTCGGTGTGCACGCCGGAGACTTTGCCGGCACCGGTTTCGAGGGTGCGTACGGCGCAGCCCTCCGTGATCGAAACGCCGGCCCGCCGCGCCGCGCGCGCCAGCGCCGGTACCGCGACAAGCGGTTCCGCCCGCCCGTCGCTCGGGGTCAGCATCCCGCCGACCCACTGTCCCTCAAGTCCGGGACATGCCTCTCGTGCTTCCGCTGGCGACAGCATCCGCGTGTCGAGCTGGTGCTCCCGGGCGAGATCATGCCATTCCTCGTATCTCGCGAGTGCGTGGTCGTCCTCAGCGAGATACGCCAGACCGCATCCTTCGAACGTGAGGTCCTTCTCTCCGGTCTCTGCTGCGAGACTCCGCCAAATCCGGTTCGACTCCATCACGATGGGCAGTTCGTCCCGGTCCCGACCCTGCTGGCGGATCCAGCCCCAATTGCGGCTCGACTGCTCGCCGGCAACGCGCCCCTTCTCGATCAGCGCGACCTTCGCGCCCTGCTGCCCGAGAAACCAGGCGGTCGAAGCGCCGATGATTCCGGCGCCGACGACCACGACGTCAGCGGCCTCCGGAATTGGGTCGGCATGGGCGATCGGCGTTGCTTCGGTGATCATCGGCATGCGGGACTTCTCCGAGCTTGCCGACTGCGTGCGAACTTGAGCGATGCATCGCCGGATGCGATCCGGTCAGGAAAGGCAGGGCCGTGGATCGAGCGTGCGACGGACCGCCACTGGCGACCGCGGCATGTTTCGGCCTTTTTGCTGGGGCCGGCGCTCCCCGGTCGGGACGGTCGTGCGGGCAACGGCGCTCTCGCCAGGCAAGGCCGCCCGTGGCCATGCCTTCGGACGGGGCGTTCGTCACGAGCGTCGGTTGCCGACGTGATGCGTCCAACCTGATCGGGTCGCCGCCAGGCAGTGCCGACGCAAGTGCCGTGATCGCGGACTGATCTCCACGCGTGTGGGCCGGGATTCGATGCGGGATCGAAACTGCCGAATCCGCTTGCGTGCAACTCGGCCCTTGCGCGCGCCATCCAGTCAGCCTGCACCGTGATCGTGGTCAATGTCCTGCTCCTACTCCAACGTCAGGTCCGGGTTTCCGAGGATGTCCGGGTCGGGCTCCACCCCGAGACCCGGACCTTCCGGAGGCGTGATGCATCCTCCTTCACGGCTCGGCGCGTTCTGGTCAAGGCGCGGGCCGACATAGCCCGAGAGATCGCACGTGTTCAGGAGACGGGAAGGCGGTGTCGTGGCCGCCAGGTGCAGGAGGGCGGCGGTGGCGATGTCCGATCCCCAGGTGTCCTCGATGCACATCTTCGCGCCGAAATGCAGGCAGAGGTCGCGGGCAGTGCGACAAGCCGAAATGCCGCCGAACTTGGAAAGCTTGAGCGCGACCGCGTCCATGCAGGCCCGCGCGTGCCCCTCGATCAGGGTCTCCGTGTCAAAGGCCGCCTCGTCAAGCTTCATCGGAAGGCCGGTCGCATCGCGAACCCGGGCGCAATCGGCGATGGTACGGCACGGCTGCTCAAGCATGATGTCCAGGTTGCGTACCGCACGGCCCACGCGCGTGGCCTCAAGCGAGGTGGCGCCCATGTTCCAGTCGCCGTAGACGAGCGGCCCGGATCCGACGGCTTTCCGGACTTTGGTCAACCGCTCGACATCGGTCTGCCAGTCTCCCGAGGCGCCAAGCTTGACCTGGAATTGTTCGATGCCTTGCGCCTTGGCTTCGTGAGCGATGCGCGCCATTTCGTCCGGCGCGATGCAGGTGATGGAATGATAGAGCGGCATCGAGTCCGCTTGGCGTCCGCCAAGAACGCGGTAGAGGGGCAGGGCGGCAACCTTCGCCGTCAGGTCCCAAAGCGCAATGTCGATCGCCGACTTCGCATAGACGTGTCCCTGCAACCAGGTGTCGGCTTTCGACATGACGGCGTCCGGCCCGATCGGGTCGCTGCCGAGCAGCATCGGCGCAAGTTCGGCGATCGCTGGCTGAACGCCGCGCGCATAGGCCGGAAGGTAGCGGGGGATCGGGCAGACCTCGCCCCAGCCGGTGACGCCCGCGTCGGTGTCGAGCGCCAGGATCACGGTTTCGACCGTGTCGCAGGTCTTGCCGCCGGCCATATGATAGGCGTCGTGGCTCTTCAACGGCAGGTGCCAGAGACGAACGGCGGAAATTTTCATGGGCGCACTCCTGCGGTCGCGCGAGGATCTGGATGGCACGGGCCAGCGACGGGAAGGTCATCGATGCCCGCAAGACAGGTTGCCTGCCAAGGGCTTGCAAGCGGGCCCACGCTCACGTCGACCCGTAGATCGCAACCGGTTCACCGAGGGCTGCCTCGTCGGGATGAACGCCAAGGCCCGGCGAATCGGGAAGATGAAGATGGCCGTTCATGTTGCGCGGCCCTTGGCCCCGGGCAATGTCCTTGACCAACATGTCCTGGCAGGCCCAGACCGCCAACCGGCGGGCGTCCGGCACCGTGGCGGCGAGGTGGAGCGCCTCGGCATCGGCCAGCACCGATCCGCCGGTTGCCATGATGAACATGTCGATGCCGTGGGCAAGTGCGACGTCGCGCATGCGTGCGGCCTTGGTCAATCCACCAACCCGGTTGAGCTTGATGCCGAACACTTCCGCAAGACCGTCGCGGGCGATGCGGGTGGCGTCCTGAAGCGTCACAAGGCTCTCGTCCACGCTCACGGGCGCGGAATGCAGCGGACGGATGGCAGCGATGTCGTCAAGGGTTTCGCAGGGCTGCTCGAACATGACGCGAAGATCCTCTGTCGCCTGCATCACGCGAAGAGCCTGTTGCCGGGTCCAGCCTCGGTTTGCGTCATAGAGGATGATTTCGTTCGGTCCGCGGCGTGTCTCCACGTCCCGGATTCGAGCAATGTCCAGGTCGACGTCGCCGCCGATCTTGACGGAATGAGCCACGTAGCCGCGCTCGCGGTACCGGTTCATGACGTCGCGCGTGCCTTGGATTGTCTTGGCGCCAACCGAAGAGGCGATGGGTGCGGGCGTGCGCGAGCCGCCTCCCATGAGGTCCGAGATCGGCAGTCCCGCGACCTGGCCTGCGATGTCCCAGCAGGCCATGTCGATGGGAGCCTTGGCATGGAGGTGGCCCGGAAGGGCGAGGTCCATGGCGCGTTCCACATCCAGTGCCATCCGTGGATCGAGGTTCAGGACAAAGGGAGCCAGGGTCTCAATTCCTGCCCTGATTCCGGGACCATGCGCGGCAACGTAAGTGTGGCCCCAAGGCGTTCCCTCGCCCCAGCCGGACACGCCGGCGTCAGTGTCGATCCTGACGAACGTTGCGTCGAGGACCTCGAACTTGAGCCGTCCGCCCGAGAGCCAGTACGGGTGTTCGAGCGGAAGATCGACCTTGTAGACTGCGATGCGGCTGATTTTCATTGACCGGGAAATCCTGCATGTCCCGCGCGGTCAGGGGCGTGCGCCAGGCTTGCCGCCAATCCGAATTCGGAAAGTGCGCATTTGCCGAGGAAGGAGGCATGGCAGCCGTCCTGTGCACCCGTGCGCCGCGCTCCTTTTCCGAGAGCGTCCTCCGCCGCGCTGATCATGGCGTCACGACGATGTTGCCGACATGCTTCTTGGCGATGAAGGCGGCCTGTGCCGCATGAAGCTCTTCAAGCGGCCAGGTTGCCGCGAGGTTCGGCCTGACCTTGCCCGCCTCGATCAGCCGGACGAGCTTCGGCATCACGTCTTCGCCGATCACGGTTGACCCGGTGAATGTCAGGTCGTTGAGATAGAACGTCCTGAGGTCGAACTCCACGATCGGGCCGGCAATTGCGCCCGAGCACGTGTAGCGGCCACCCCGCTCGATGATGTCTATGAGGCCGGGCCATGCCGGACCGCCAACGATGTCGGCAACGACGCTGACGGTCTCATCGCCGAGGGCGGCGCGGAGGTCTTCCGGGTCGCGTGGCAGGACGCGGTCGGCGCCAAGGGCGGCGACTTCGGCATGCTTGGCCTCGGACGCCATGGCAACGACCCTTGCGCCCTGGATCTTTGCGAGCTGGACAAGGGCTCCGCCGACGCCGCCGGACGCGCCAGTCACAAGGACCGTGTCCGAGGCGACGACCCGTGCGCGTTGCAGCATTCCGAGCGCGGTGGAATACGAGCAGGAGAACGTGGCGAGTTCCGGACTCGTCAGCTCGGACTGAACGGTCAGGGCGTTTCGTGACGGGACGGCCGTGTATTCCGCAAATCCGCCGTCGCGTTCCGAGCCAAGATATCCGGCCTTGTTCCTGTTCCCCGGATCCTCGATGTCGCGAATCCAGTTGTCGGTGATCACGCGCGCGCCGATGCGGGCCGGGTCCACGCCGTCCCCGACGGCCACGATCTCGCCACAGACATCAGCACCCTGGATACGAGGAAACGTGATCGGCGCGCCGCCCCAGCTTGGATCGTCCTGCCCCTCGACATCGAAGCCGTCACCGGTTGTGCGTTCGGTGACCACTTTCGAGTACCAGCCGGAACGCGTGTTGACGTCGGTGTTGTTCAAGCCACATGCGCCGACCTGGATCAGCACCTCTCCGGGCGCCGGGTCGGGCCGTGGCCAGTCGGCGTGAAGGACCATCTGGTCCATTCCGCCATGGCCGAGGGTGACCATTGCTTTCATTGTTTTGGGCATGGCCAAGAGAATCCGTTCCTGAAGCGCATGAATTTGCTCGACAGGCTAATCGCACGATTTTACCATCGTCAATGACGCATGGCATCAACGCATCATCCGAGGCGCATTTGGAGCTTGCTTGCGAACGGACAATCTGGCGTCCAGGAGGCGGAATGCCGTGCACCACCCATCAAGGTCGGGCGATCCCGCCACCGCGTCCGTGACGCAGGGACTTGCATCAATGACTGATCCGGTTCGTTCGCTCGCGGCTCGTCACTACACCGACCCGGATGTCTTCGAGGCGGAAAGGCGCGGGTTGCTGTCCCGGACATGGCAATTTGCATGCCACGCAAGTGCGCTTCGGAATGGTGGCGACTACGTGACTTTCGAGATCGCGGGCGAGAGCCTGTTCGCGATCAAGGGCAAGGACAATGTCATTCGAACCTTCTACAATGTCTGTCAGCATCGTGCGCACCAGCTCGTCAGCGGGACCGGGACGAAGCGGCTTCTGGTCTGTCCGTATCACGCATGGACCTACGAATTGACCGGCAAATTGCGCTCAGGTCCGAACATCGGAGCGGTTGAGGGATTCGACAGATCGAAGGTCTGCCTGACGGAAGTCAGGACCGAAGTGTTCCTTGGCTTTGTCTTCGTCAATCTGGACCCGAAGGCAAGTCCCATGGACGATTGGTTTCCGGGCGTCCAGGACGAGCTTAGGACCTGGGTGCCGGACTGGGAGTGCCTGCAGCCGATTCAATGGATCGAGATTCCGGAAAGCTGCAACTGGAAGGTGTCGGTGGAGAACTATTCTGAATGCTATCATTGCAGCCTCAATCACCCGACATTCGCGACCGGCGTGGTCAAGGCCGAGACCTATGACATTCAGCCGCAAGGCTACTGCCTGCGTCACACGACGGAATGCCAGAACCTCGATGACATGACCTACGAAATTGATCGGTCCCGTGCTCATGCGGAGGAGTATTCGAGCTGGTTTCTCTGGCCCGCGTTCAGTTTCCAGGCCTATCCGGGAAACGTGCTCAACACCTATCACTGGCGTCCGCTCGACGTGGAAAGAGTCGTGGTCTGGCGCGGGTGGTACGCGGTTGGCGGGGAAGCGAGCGACGTGATTCTCGACCTTGCCCGGCAGGACAGGGAAACGACGGTCGAGGAGGACATTCGTCTGGTTGAATCGGTGCAGCGAGGCCTGCGGTCGCGCGGCTATGCGCCGGGACCGCTGGTGATCGATCCGAAATGCGGCGTTAACTCCGAGCACTCGGTCATGCATCTGCAGCGATGGATGCGCGAGGCCGTGGATGCTTAGCGTCGCCCCTGTGCAGCCCGTGTCGACGGCGCATGCCGATTCGGCTCCAAGGGCCGCCTTGGCGGCGTGCAGTCACCGCCATTGGGCCATGAAGTGACCGTGTTGACCGGGCATTGCCTGTGCGGCCGGGTCTCATGGTCCTCAGAGGGGCCGGTCACGCGCAACCTGGTCTGCCACTGCGAGGATTGCCGGCGCGCGACCTCGTCGCCCTTCACCGCCTTTGTCGGGCTCGCGCCCGAGTCCGTTGCCTGGACGGGAGACGTCAATCACTTCGAAAGCTCTCGGGGCACGCAGCGCGGGTTTTGCCGGAACTGCGGCACCCGGCTGTATTTCCGGTCCGAGAAATGGCCCGGCGAAATCCACGTCCATGCCGCGACCCTGGATGAGGGACTGGACTACCGGCCGACCGCACAGGTCGTGCTGCGTTCCCGCGCGTCCTGGCTGGATGATCTGGATGCCTTGCCCGGCTGCCAGGACTTCGACGCGCCGCCGGGGGATGCCGGGTCGTGAAGATGCCCGAAACATGGCAGGCAGAGCACAAGCTCTTCCCGCATCAGGTGGGCTTCACCTGCCCGCCCTTCGACTACGACGCCGCGCCGTCGGATTTCCTCCGGATGGCCCCGGACACCGTGGGCGTCCACGGCTGGATGCTCCATGTGCCCGACTACGCCCATGGCCTTGACCAGCGGAAGGCCAATTTCGGCATGATGGACGACTTCTGCCACTGCATGGCCAGAAACGGCGCCGATGTCGCGGCGCAGGTCGGATCGAACTGGGTCCACGCGTCAGGTCTTGGCGTCGATGGCGTCCGCGACCATTGCAGCGCCTTGTCCGACAGGTACGGCCTCGCGTTTCACATGGCGGGCTATGCAATGGTGGAGGCCCTGCGCGCTCTCAACGTCGAAAAGGTCGCGTTGAACGCCGCCTATCACTGGCCGGATTGGTGGCAGGGAACGCGGGACTTCCTGGAGGATGCGGGCTTCGAAGTGCTCTGGGCAGGCAACTTTCGCGACCAGGGCTGGTTCGAATGCCAGGAGGAGATCAATGCCTGCCGATGGGTCTTCGACGGCGATCTGGCATTCAGGAGCTTCGAGCATGTCGCCGAGCAGGCGCCGTCCGCAGAGGCGTACCTGATCAATGGCATGTGCAATTTCCGGTCCGGACCGAACGGGCTGCCGCAGAGGCCGGTTCATCTTGCACGAGAACTGGAAGGACGACTCGGAAAGCCCGTCGTCGGGCACGATACGGCGCTGTACTGGCGCGTCTTCAAGACATTGGGTCTCGCTCCGGTGACGCCACAGGGCCGGTTGCTGGAGAGCCTGCGTGACTGAACGTGCCGGCATGGACATTGCGCCGGAGATGGCGGCTTGCGACGTTCCGGCGGCAACATCGCCGGGCCCGGTCCTGGTCATGCCCACGTGCCTGGAGCAGGCTTGCCGTGCATGAGATTCTTGCCCTCTGGGCCGTGCCCCGGTCCACCTCGACCGCCTTTGAGTGGATGATGCGCCAGCGCGGCGACTATGACTGCCTCCACGAACCGTTCGGCGAGGCATGGTACCAGGGCGAAGCTCCGCTTTGGCATCGCTTCGAGCCTGGGGCGAAGACCACCCCGGGACTCACGCTTGAGAGCGCTTGGGAAGACATCCGAGCCCGCGCGGAAAGGGGTCCCGTGTTCCTCAAGGATTTCCCTCACTACATCAGCCACATGTGGGATCCCGAGTTTCTGTCCCGTTTCACGCATGCCTTTCTCATACGCGATCCCGCGAAGACCATTACGTCGCTTTTCGACAAGTGGCCTGACGTCCACGAGGGCGAAGTCGGTTTCCCTGAATTGCGGGCGCTCTACGATCTGGTGAGTGCGCTTGAGGGCAAGGCGCCTCCGGTCATTGACAGCGACGACCTCCTGGAACGTCCGGCGGAAATGGTCAGGGCGTTCTGCAACGAGGTCGGGATTCCCTTCGTTCCGGAAGCGCTTTCCTGGGAGGCGGGCGGTGACCCGTCGGTGCATAGCTGGTGGGATGGCGGCTCGTTTCACGCAAACCTCGCACGCTCGACCGGACTGGCGCCCCAGCGAAGGAACTACGTGGACCTGAAGGACACGCCGCCGCGAGTCCAGCAGATCCATCGTCGGATGAAGCCACACTACGACTGGCTTCATGCCCGTCGCCTGACTCCTTGACCAGGCAGGCATCATGGCGATGCCGCGAGAAGTCACATGCCTATTGTCGCGTTGCGGCGCGTTCCTGGCTTCGCGGATTGGTCCGGCCGTTGCGATTGCAGGAGCGGCAGTGCATGACTGAGGTTGCGAACGGGTTTCGGTCACCGGAGTCGAAAGCCGGGCGGCAGGACTTGGGTCGGAAAGCGTCAGGGTCATCGGCCTTGGGCGTTCATGAAGGTCACCAGAGCGGGAGGTCAGGATGGGAACGTTTGACGAGGAACTGTTCGAGGTCGGGTTGAAACGGAGAAAGGCGACGCTCGGTTCGGAATACGTGGAGAAGAATCTTGCGGCGGCGGACGATTTCACACGCCCTTTCCAGGAGGCGATGACCGCATGGTGTTGGGGATTCGGTTGGGGTGATGATGCGATCGACGCAAAGACCCGCAGCATGATGAACCTTTCGATGATCGGTGCGCTGGGGAAGATGCATGAGTGGGAGGTTCACTGTCGGGGCGCGTTGAACAACGGCGTGTCGGCGGAGGAAATCCGGGCGATCATTCACGTCGTGGGCATCTATTGCGGCGTGCCGCAGGCGCTTGACTGCTTTCGAGTTGCTCTCAAGGTGTTGCAGGAAGCAGGGCAGCTTCCGGGCAGCGAGCCATGAACTC
>VYCX01000490.1 GCA_009843725.1 Boseongicola sp. SB0675_bin_26 | reverse complement strand
ATCCCGTTCCGCCTGGCGGCGCTTTCAGCCGGACGCGCCACGCTTCGTCCCGAGGTCACCCGTGCGCCCATACCTTGCCATGCCGCCTGCGCCCTGTCACCCACTTCCGGCGGACGGCTCCGCAAGTTGCGGGACGGCGCAAGACCACAAGGGAGATTTCCGGGATGACAGGAACGAGCGAGCAACGAATCGCCGAGGTGCTGGAGCGCATCGACGGCAACCTGGGACGCATTGCGGATGTCCTTGAGGAAGGCGGGCTGAACGACATTGCCGATGCGTTCACGATCATCGCCATGACGATCACGGGCATGGATCCCGGACTCGATGACGAGGACCTGCCGGAGCACTGAGGGCGCGGATCGCCGGTCGGACTGGTCCGGGCCGCCGTACGCGAAACCGTTCGCGACGGGTCGTGCTGACCATGCGGGCACGCCCGGAAAAGGGTCGCGTGTCCTCACCTTGTCAACACGCCGAAAGTGGCCGGGAGACCACGCAGGGCCGCTTCCGGCCACGTGTCCGAGCGCCTCCTACGAGGACTTTTGACAAGCGCAATCGTGGCGCAGGACAGACCAGAACACGCGTGATCTAGCAGTGCACCAAGGCCACCTTGACAATGAAAACTTCCAATTTCTATCGCCTTCAATCTGCATTCCGCTTTGGGACGGGATTCTCGCCGGCTCATCGTGCGCTGCGCGATAGCGGACTTGCGTGGATTGTTGGCTGGCAAGCTCTGACGGATGGCTTCGAGAAAAGAAGCTTGCGGGACAAAGTCCTTCAAGTTGCGTGATCGACACGCCGTCAATTTGTGCGAATACGCTCACGTGTCTCCGCCATCCATCTGGTCGGCGGCTAAGGTCGCCTTGGGCCCATAGGGAGGCGGACATGCCAGCAAGCGACATCCCACGGCGATCCGTCGGAGCCGTCACACTCCTGGTCCCGGACTGCCAGGAGGCGATCGACCATTTCGTCGACACGCTCGGCTTCACCCTCATCGAGGACACGAGGCTTTCGGAAGACAGGCGATGGGTCTTGGTGTCGTCCGGGGCCGGCACGCCTCTGCTCCTTGCCGAGGCGAACGGCGAACGCCAGCGCGCCGTGATCGGCAACCAGTCGGGCGGGCGCGTGTTCCTCTTCCTGACGACGGACGATTTCTGGCGCGACTACCGGGACTACGTGAGCCGGGGTGTCGAGTTCGAGGAGGAGCCGAGGCAAGAGGCGTACGGCACGGTGGCCGTGTTCACCGACATGTATGGAAACCGATGGGACCTCATCGAACCGAACTCTTCGTGAGGCGTCGGCGGTTACGGCATCGACGGGGGTCGCTTCCCGGTCTGTCAGGTCCGGCTCACGCGCGATTTCGGCGTGGCGAAGCACGCGCCGATGCCCCGGCAACCACCATTCCGCGCAGAAGGGCGGCACGAATACCGGTGTCAGTGACGATCTGCGTGGAGCTGGCCTTGAAGAATGTCGGAAATCGCCTGGGCTGCCGGGCGCTCGGGCGCGACCGCGCACATGGCGGCACGAATCGTGTGGCGCTCGTCCCAGAGCCCCCGCAGTGCGGGCACCAGCGGTGCGGCCAGGAACGTGTCCTGGTCCATCCAGCGTGTGGCGCCGATCGTCTCGAAATGCCGGCAGTTCTCGATCTGGTCGCCCCGGCTGACAGACAGCGGCAGCGGCACGGCCAAGTGCGGCGTGCCCGTCAGGACCAGTTCCCAGAGCGAGCCGGAGCCGCCGCGGCAAATGGCGATGTCCGACGCCTTCAGCACGTCGCTGAAGGCCATGACGTACTCGTGCTGCTCGTAGCCGCGGAGCCCGTCGAGACCGGGGTCGAGCCTGCTCTGGCCGCAGACATGGAAGACGTCAAAGTCCGGCAGCAACTCGGGCAGGGACCGCCGCAGCTTGTCGTTGATCGCTGCCGCGCCCAGGCTGCCGCCGTAGACCAGCAGCCGCGGCTTGCCGTTTCGAGGCGCCGCATCTTCGTCCCTGGCCAGGATCTCGGGGTCGACGATGGGGCCGACGAAATTCCCCATCGGAAACGTGTTGCATGTGTCGGCGAAGGTGCAGGTCAGATGGGTGGCAAACGGCAGGCACATGCGGTTGGCCAGGCCAAGGCCGAGATCGCAGGCATGGGTGACAATCGGCCGCACGCCCAACGAGCGGGCGGCCAGCACCACCGGCACGCTGGCGAAGCCGCCAGAGCAGAACACGCCGTCGGGCCGGATGCGGCGCAGGACGGCACGCGCCTGGAGCGCCCCCTGCAGGGTGCGGAACGCGGCGCCGAAGACGGAAAGCCTGCGCGTGCGGTTCAGCCTGCCCGTGTTCACGGCGTGAAACGGAATCCCGTGATGGGCGCAAAGCCGTTCCTCGATCGATGCACGCGAACCGACAAAGACCGCCTTGTGCCCCTGCGCGCACATGGTTTCCGCGATGCGGATGCCGGGCAGGGCATGTCCGGCCGATCCGCCACCGGCAAAGATGTACGTGGCCATATCGCCTTCTCTCCTGCGGATGCCGCTCGGGGGCCGGCACGGGCTTGCCGCCTGGAATGCCGCCGTGGCGGTTTGGCTGCATCTGTCTGGGTACGCATGCTAAAGGAGGATCTCACGGAGGAAAGGGGTTCGCCGCCGCGGCCGGAGGTTGGGCCATGCGCATGATCAGGGTCGGGGCGGCGACGCGGCGCTAGGAACCAGCGACTTTGCGCCGTCGTGTCGGGCGCCCGCGCACCCTTGGCGTTTGAGCCCGTTGAGACCTTTCAGATTGGCTGGAGCCGGAGATTCACGGTTGTCTGCAGCACGACGGTGCGGCTCAAGGTGGCGCACAGGCGCCTGTGGCACAGCTGCATGAGATTCATGCGAGCGCATCTGCGGGAGAATTCAGGAGATGGCATTCGATGCGCGCAGCCGGGCATTCGTGCCATATGGCGATGGCCCGTAGGGACAGAGGAGGGCATGGGCGTGATCGAAAAGGACGGACGGCGATTGACGACGTTGGCAGAGTGGCATTTGCATGCGCCGCCAAAGCGCAAGATGCACTGGAAGGACGGACGCAGCGCGAAGGAGAACGCACGGCTGTGGCTGAACGCGGCACCCGGCCTGCCGTCGGGCTTCGCGGATCTGCTCGGGGCAACGGAAAGCATTGGGACACTCCGTTCGTGGTCTGCCGAGCCCGAGGCGAGAGTGAGATTCGACACGCTGGGCGAACCGTCCAACCTGGACGTGCTGTTGCGGGCGCAGGACGAGACCGGGCCCGTTGTGGTCGGGATCGAGGCGAAGGCGGACGAACCATTCGGGTCGACGGTGGAGAAATCGCTCCTGTCGGCGGAGAAGCGGTTGGCGGGAAATTCCCGATCAAGGGGAGTGGAGCGGATCCGGGGGCTGGCGGCGACGTTCGGGTTGGACCTGGATCGACCCGAGGTCCTCGAACTGAGGTACCAGTTGCTGACGTTGACGGCGGCGACGGTTGCGGAGGGACCGATTCTCATATGGGGACATTTTCGGGGTTCTCCGCGCCGCCGTGAT
>VYCX01000271.1 GCA_009843725.1 Boseongicola sp. SB0675_bin_26 | reverse complement strand
CTTCGCAAGATGAGGGCTCGGCAAGGACCGCAGTGATCGAGAGAGCCGCGACCTGACCGACGGCCGTGCCCATGAAATGCGGCCAAAGGCACGCACCTTGAGGCATCGCACGCGCCAGGTCCAAAGCGCCTGTCACGCCACCCCATTTTGCAACGTCCGGCTGCAAGATCCTCAGCCCGACATTCGCCATCGCGCAGAAGCTCTCGATCCCGTAGACGTTCTCGCCGCCCGCCAGAGGGATGTCCGTGGACGAGGCAAGCTCTTCACAGTCAGCCAGTGGCGCGTTCGCCGGCAGCGGCTCTTCAGCGAAATAGAGCGAGAGGTCCTCCAAATTGCCAAGCTGGTTCCTCGCCGTCTCAAGTGTCCACGACTGGTTGCTGTCAACCATGATGCGCGATCCGTTCGGACACAATCTCGCGGCCCGTTCCACAATTTCGCGGTTGCCGTGTTCGTCAAATCCTATCTTCAGCTTGAAATGGGTTTGCCCGAGTGACGCGTGATGCGGGATCAGGCGCTCAAGGTCTTCCGCGTTGATCGAGGTCGCGTAGGACTGAGCGGACACCTCGGAAAGTCCCATGAACTCGGCAAAGGATCGACCCGCCTTGCGCAACGCGAGATCCCAGAGGGCTGTATCGATGCCGGCAAGTATGTGCGAGAAGACCTCGAGCTGTCCGACATGAAGAAAGTAGGTCGACAGCTGATCGCAAAGAAGTGCGCCTATCTCCCGGGGCTCGACAAACCGTGCGCCACGCAGGTGCGGCGCCACGACGTCCTCGATGATGTGCGCCTTGTGCAGATTGGCGCGTGGCGGGAAATTTGCCCAGACCTCGCCCCAGCCAAGGCAGCCGTCGACATCCCTGATCCGGACCAGCAAAGCGGGTCGCGTGGGCATCAAGCCGAGCGCCATCTTTGGCGACACGCCGCCACTTGCCCTGATCGGGAAGACGTCGATGCTCGCCAGGGTTATGTCGTGCCGGAACGTCAAGGCCTACCACGCCACGCGGGCCGAATGCTCGGAAGTGCAGGAATTCACTGCCGTCGGTCCGGCCGAACGGGCCCCGACACCGGAATTCCTGATCCCGCCGAAGGGCATGTTGTTGTCCGGCACCGTGCCGTGGTTGACGTGGATCATGCCGTTCTGGCCCTCGGCAAGGAAGCGCCGGATCAGGTCGTTGCGGTTGGAGAAGAGCGCGGACGACAGGCCAGACTCGGTGCCGTCCGGCATTTCCATCGCCTGATCTAAGGTGTCGCATTCCAGAGCGGACAGGACAGGAGCGAAGATCTCTTCCTGGCCCGCGGTTGACTCGTGCTGCACGTCGCCAAGGATGGTCGGGCGATGGCAGTGGCCGTCGTCGGGCCGATTTGGCGCGAACCCGGCGGCCAAGGGCTTTGCGCCCTCGCTGACGGCTCGTTCGGTCGTGGCACGAGCCTCCGTCCGGTGCGGAAGGTTGCAGAGCGGGCCGAGGTCTCGGTCGGTCTCAAGCCCAGGTCCCAATCTCATTGCGTTCGCACTTGCCGTCAGGATCTCCGTGGTCTTGGCGGCCAGATCCTCGTGAACGAGAACGCGGCTGATCGCCGTGCAGCGCTGGCCAAGGGTCATGGATGCCGCGCCGAGGATCTGGGCGACCGCGCCTTCCAGGTCGTCGGTGTCGTTCAGGATGGCGCCGTTCTTTCCGCCCAGTTCCAATTGTGCCGGGACGAGATTCTTCGCCGCAGCGGCATGAGCCGGCCTGCCGGTCGGCACCGACCTCGTGAAGCTGACACCATGCACCTCGCCCCTTGGGACGACCTCGCTCGCTGCAACGCACGAGACCATGGCCACCTGAACGAGGTTGTCAGGGGAAGACTCCCTGGAGACTTCGGCGAGGAGAAAACGGGCCGCCGGAGTGAATTGGGAGGATTTCATCACGACGGCGTTCCCGAACGTCGGCGCCGGGCATAGGGGTCCTCGCCGAATCCGCATTCGTACCCGCAGGCCACGCTTATCCCTTCCGTTTCACGACATCGCGGGCCGCTTCCGCGATGGCCGGCGCGTCGAGCCCGAACTTGCTCATCAGGTACGGCGACGTGCCGCCTTCACAGAAGCGATCGCGGACGCCGACGCGCCGGAAGGGCAAACCGATCCCGGCGTCGGCCAGCACTTCGGCCACGGCCGAGCCAAGACCGCCGATGATGCTGTGGTTTTCCGCCGTGACGACGGCGCCCGAGGTCTCTGCGCGTTCAACGATCAGCGCTTTGTCAATCGGCTTGAGCGAGGCCATGTCGACGACGCCCGCCTCGATTCCTTCACATGAGAGAGCGTCCGCCGCACCTAGCGCCTCCGACACGCAGAGCCCCGCCGAAATGATCGTGAGGTCACCGCCCTCGCGACGGATGACGCCCTTGCCGATCTCCAGCGACTGCGGCTCGAAGGGCGGCGGGATCGTCTCTGGCCGTTTCATCCGCAGATAGGTCGGCCCGTCCCAATCCAGCGCCAACTTGACCATGGCGGCGTGATATTCCGGCCCGGAAGGCTCGAAAACCGCCATGTTGGGCACCGCGCGAAGGATCGCCACGTCCTCGATGGCCTGGTGCGAGACGCCCAGGAGCGTCGCCACCCCGGGCAGGAACCCGACGATCTTCACGGGCAGGTTCGGATAGGCCGCCTGCATCGTGATCTGGTCGAGCACGCGCTTGGTGATGAAGGCGCAGAACGAATGGCAAAAGGGGATCTCGCCCGAGCGTGCCATGCCGCCGGCCATGCCGATCATGTTTGCCTCGGCGATACCAACATTGTGGAACCGCTCGGGCAGCTCGTCGCGGAACCGGTCGGTTTCTGTCGGCGGCACGAGGTCGGCGCAAAGGGCGACAATTCGCCCATCGGCCCTGGCGGCCTCGATCAGCGCGTCGCCGTAGGATCGAGGCAAGGGCTTGAAGGACCGGTTGATGAAATCCGCAGCTTCGAGCTTGGTCAGGGTCTCGGCCATGACAGTTCACTCGCCCTTTTCGATTCTGCAGACGTTGTCACCTACCGGGACATCGTCCCCTTCGTCCGCGAGGTGTTCCAGCATCATGCCGCTGCAAGGCGCCTCGTATTCGTTCGTGACCTTCTCGGTTTCGACTTCGTAGAGAATGTCGCCTTCCTTGAAGCTTTCGCCCGGATGGACCTTCCACGCGACAAGGGTGCCTTCCTCCATGTTCATGCCGATCCGCGGCATTTTCAGTGCGACTTTCATTGCTCAGGCCCCTTCTGTAGCGGCTTTGCCGAGAAGCCGGCGCACGGCGTCGGAGATGCTGACCACGTTCGGCAGGAGCGCCTTCTCCAGCGGCGGCGAATAGGGCAGCGCCACATCCGGAACCGTGACGCGCCGGATCGGCGCCTTGAGGGCATCAAAGCACTGGTCGGCGCAAATCGCCGCGATGTGGGATGCCGCGGAACACATGTCGCGCGCCTCGTCGACGACGACCAGTCGGCCTGTCTTGCGGACGGATCCAAAAATCGTCGCGCTGTCCAGCGGCACGACCGTGCGGGGATCGATCAGCTCGACGCCGATCCCGGA
>VYCX01000409.1 GCA_009843725.1 Boseongicola sp. SB0675_bin_26 | reverse complement strand
CGTGGCCGCGCCCCGGAACACGAGGCGTCCGGGATTGGCGCGTCTGCACGGCGAGAGGTGTTCGGGCTGCCGACCTCACCGACCCGTGAAATCAGTGCGGGAGCGACCTGATGGTCACTTGCGCATATAGAATTCCCAAGAATTGCCCATCTTCGTCACCGACGGCTGGAGTCGTCCGGCCCGGATGTCGCCTGACATGTCCCGGCCTTGGCGAAACAAGGCGTCCGGGTGGCTGAGCCTCGGACCGTACGGCGCGGCGGACGGCGAAGCTTCTTTGGAAACTACCCGTTTCGTCTTCGACCGTGACGGCGGACTGGTGGGCGATGAGAGACTCGAACTCCCGACATCTTCGGTGTAAACGAAGCGCTCTACCAACTGAGCTAATCGCCCATCCTTGCCTCCTTTAGCCAACCCGAAAGATTGCGGCAAGGAGTCTCGCGACCCGCCGACCAGCCAAGGCCCGAGACACAACGAGACAAGGCATGCCGGAAGAGGCATGACACGCAGCAAGAGCCGGTTTCCGGACCTTGATGCACACGATCACCGCCATGCACACGGCCTCAGGAAAGCTGGTGGGTGATGAGAGATTTGAACTCCCGACATCTTCGATGTGAACGAAGCGCTCTACCACTGAGCTAATCACCCGCCGAAACCGTGACTTAGCGCCGGGACACGGTTCATGCAAGCAGGATTGCCAATCTGTAGAACCTGTCTTTGCGCGCGGCGTGCACCCCTTCGCCACCCGCGACTTCTGCAGGTCAGTTCAATATGGACCTGCCTGCATAGACGGCGGTCTCGCCAAGGATTTCCTCGATTCGAATGAGCTGGTTGTACTTCGCCAAGCGATCAGACCGTGAGAGCGAGCCGGTCTTGATTTGCCCGCAGTTCATTGCCACGGCAAGGTCGGCGATGGTCGCATCCTCGGTCTCGCCGGATCGATGCGACATGACCGTCGTGAACCCTGCCCGATGAGCCATGTCCACGGCCCCAAGAGCCTGGGAAAGCGTCCCTATCTGGTTGACCTTGACAAGCAGCGAATTGCCGGCCCGTTCCTCGATTCCCCGGGCAAGACGATCGGGATTCGTCACGAAGAGATCGTCACCCACAAGCTGCACGTCGTCGCCGAGTTCCGCGGTCAGCGCCTTCCACCCTTCCCAGTCATCCTCGCTGCAGCCATCCTCGATCGAGAACACGGGATAGTCGGAAACCAGCGCATTCAGGTAGGCAACGTTCTCGTCCGGGCTCATGGACTTTCCTTCACCTTCCATGACGTATGCGCCGTCCCTGAAATACTCGGTGGAGGCGCAGTCAAGCGCAAGCATGATGTCGTCACCCGGCTTGTAGCCAGCCTTCTCGACGGATTTCATGATGAAATCGAGCGCGTCCCGGGCACTCGAGATGTCCGGCGCAAAGCCGCCCTCGTCCCCGATGCCGGTCGAAAGCCCCGCCGACTGAAGCTGCCCCTTCAGCGTGTGGAAGATCTCGGATCCCATGCGAACGGCATCGTGCATCGATGGGGCTGACACCGGCATGATCATGAATTCCTGGATGTCGATCGGATTGTCGGCGTGCTCGCCGCCGTTGATGATGTTCATCATCGGAACCGGCAGGACATGAGCCGCTGCGCCACCCACGAAGCGGAAGAGCGGCTGGCCGGTGACCATGGCGGCGGCCTTCGCGGCGGCAAGGGACACGCCGAGAATCGCGTTCGCCCCGAGACGCTTCTTGTTCGCCGTGCCGTCGAGGTCGAACATGATCTCGTCGATGGTCATCTGCTCGGTCACGTCCAGCCCGACAAGCGCATCGGCGATCTCGACGTTCACGGAATCAACGGCATCCAGGACCCCCTTGCCCAGGTACCGCTTCTTGTCGCCGTCACGCCTTTCGACAGCCTCATGCGCGCCCGTGGACGCGCCCGACGGCACGGCAGCCCGACCTTGCACGCCGTTTTCCAAAGTCACGTCGACCTCGACGGTGGGATTGCCCCGGCTGTCGAGAATCTCGCGGGCGAACACGTCGATGATAACGCTCATCCCAAGCTCCCTTGCACAACTCGCCGGCTCCATAGCAGCCGTTCACGGCAATTGGAATGCGAGGCAAGCGTGCCAGTCCGAGATACCGCGTTCACCCGCTCACTTGACGATCACTTCCCTGCCATCGCGATTCAGATGACGCTAGGGCACGGCCGCAGGCTTCGGCTCCCGCCGGGTCATGTCCGTCATCATGCTCCGGTCTCCGCGAGGCGGCGCTCGCGCCAGAATGCGTAAAGACCCGAACCGACGATCAGCGTGACACCGGCCCAGGTCATCAGGTCGGGAATTTCGTCGAAAGCAAAATATGCGATGATGAGCGCGAACAGAATCCGCGAATACCGAAACGGCGCCACGGACGAAACGTCACCGCTCCGCATTGCCGTGGTCAGCGTCCACAATGCTACCGCGAGCGCCAGGATCATGCCGAGATACCAGGCTGCCGTCTCGATGCTGACGGGCCGCCAACCGCCCTGAAAGAACATCATGAGCGCCCCTGCGAGCGTCATCGGCACCATGGACCAGGCCACCGCGAACGAAGTCGAGATCCTTGCCGGCAATCGACGGCTTGCAAGGTCGCGTGTCGCAAGACCAATGACGTAGACGAGAACCCAAAGGAGGTTGGGGTCGAATGCGCTGAAGCCCGGGCGAAGAATCATGAGGACACCGATCAACGCCAACCCGACCGCCGCCCAGCGGCGCCATCCGACGTCCTCTCTCAGAAACAGGGCCGCACCCAGGACAACCGCGAGCGGCTGCGCTTGCGCAAGCGCGATCACGGAGGAAAGCGGCGCCAGGCCAAGCGCGACGACAATGCCGATGCTCCCCGCAACTTCGCCAAGCGTCCGAATCAGGAGCGCAGGATTGCGCGCATCGGGCACCCAGAGCCTCTAGCGAGACCTCAACATCGCCATCCAGAACACGCCAAAGGTCGCCAGCGAACTGATGAAGATGACCTGTCCGGCGCCTTGGGATTCGCTGGCAAGCTTGACGAAAGCATCAACGACCGCAAAGCACGCCATTGCGATGATGGTCAGCGGAATCGCCCAAGCGCCGGATGTGTCGTGCGGCCTCATGATTGAGCAACCAAAGCGAATTTCACAGGCAAGGACCGCAACGTCTCAGTTTTTATCTCTTGGTTTCGCTGATTCGGGCTCGCATGCCGCGACGCGCGGCGAGGACGAAATCCAAGTCGGATCATCGCGTTGACTGACGATTGCATGTTCGGCTCAGGGCCATGCACACTTCGCGGCAGCGTGGGCGGCCTTCGGGCGGCGGCGGTGAATCTGCGCTCGTTGCGGATCAAGAGGCGACTTTTCCTAGAATGCTGAAATAAATACAATAATCTTGCAATTTCGAAACGCTCATGCAGCGTGTCAACACTATGCCAACACGGCACCTCGATGGGGCGGGGGTAAGCGTTCGTTCGAGCCGTGGAAAAGTCATGCAGAAGGATGGAATTGATCTTCATGGTCGAGCAACTTCCGACAGTTGTGGCAGTTCAAAACGTGACTCTCGCCTAC
>VYCX01000428.1 GCA_009843725.1 Boseongicola sp. SB0675_bin_26 | reverse complement strand
GTGCCCAAGCCCGACCTCTTCCAGGAACGGCTTCGCCTTCTTCGCGAGCAAGCCCCTAGAGGCAATCTGCGGGACGCCGTCGCCCGCAAGAAAGATGTTCTCCGCCACGCTCATCGTCGGGATCAGGCTCAGCTCCTGCTGGGCGATGGCGATTCCGGCATGTTCGGCGGCGGTCGGGCTGCCGAAGTGACGGACTTCACCGTCATAGAAATACTCTCCGGTGAAACCCGT
This sequence comes from Boseongicola sp. SB0675_bin_26, assembly GCA_009843725.1. Lineage (GTDB taxonomy): Bacteria > Pseudomonadota > Alphaproteobacteria > Rhodobacterales > Rhodobacteraceae > JAJEFO01. Next base: position 3,338 of record VYCX01000428.1, on the reverse strand, counting down.
GTCGAACCCTCCTATGATCTTGACCATAGTGGACTTTCCGGCACCGTTTTCGCCGACCAATCCCATGATTTCGCCACGCCCGATTTCAAAGCTCGCGGCTTTCAGCGCCTGGATCGCACCGTAGTCGCGGCTGATGTCTGTGAGCTGAAGAAGCAGTTGATCCGCCATGATCACCTCCCTGATCCAGTCGGGACACTCCTGTTCTTAGCAAAAAAAAGGCGCCCTGTCGCCAAGGCGCCCTTCCTTATGTCTGGACTCAGCTGCCCCAAGCGCCCGAGCACAGCTCGTCGATGCCATAGAGCTTGCCGTCATATCCGCGAAGCGCAACGGTGTCGATGTTTGTCGCGGTCACAGCCGGGTTCGGCGTGAAGTTGATGTAGTTCGCCAACTCGCCGGTCTCGAGATACTCTTCGACCATCTTGATGGCGAGTTGCCCTTCGTGCAGCGGCGACTGGAGTGTCGTGCCGAACTGCTTGCCTTCCTCGATCAACTGCTTGTCGCCATTGCAGACGGTGCCGACCGCGATCACGTCTTCTCCCATCGAGTAGCCTGCTTCCTCCAGCGCCTTGATGCCGCCGGTGAGAATCGCGTCGTCCATTCCGTAGACAAAGTGGATGCCTTCGTCGCGAAGCGCTGCGATGGCCTTTGCGGCACCCTTGTATCCGTTGGCCTGACCGAAGCCTTCGTCAACGTCACCGATGATGGTCAAGTCCGAACCGGCGATCGCTTCCTTGAAGGCGTTGATCGATAGGCCATAGCCACCATAGCTGTGCGGGTAGCTCAGCACCAGAACGTTGAAGCCTTCGCCGCCGGCAGCCTTCTTGGCCGCCGCTGCCTCACGCATCATGTAGCCGGCGTTCCGAGCACGCAGGCGGTCATCTGGGCCAGCGTAGCCAAAGATGTACTGCTTGTCCTGTTCGTTCGGAAGCTGGTTGATCTTCAGAACCGGTACACCTGTCCTGGCAAGCGCGCGCAGCGATCCGAGGCCTGCGACGGCGTCAGACGGCCACCAGATGAAGACGTCAGGCAGAACGCCGGCAGCTAGCACCTGCTGAACCTGCTGGTCCTGCTCGGCTTGGTTGAACTGGTTCTCAAAGACCTGGATGTCAAAGCCCTTGAGTTCGGCAGTATCCTTGATGCCCTTGATGAATCGGCCGATATAGGCCTCACCGGCGGGGCCGTTGAACGAAATGATCGACGGCTTGTCTTGCGCGAGAGACGCGGTCGCCATGGCACCGAATGCCAGCACGCCGACCATGGCGCAGCGCATGGTCTTTCCCAAATACGTCATTGAGTCCTCCCTTCAGGAATTTAGACGATCTTCTTTCACCGCACGCAGTCTGTCAAAATATGGACGCGGCATATTCCACAATTTCGTCCAATCTGGATGAAATTGATCCAATTTCGACCAAATCCGGCTGTGAGCGGAAGTTGCTTCGCGATACGTTTCTGCGGATAACTGAAGAGACGCGCCTTGGGAGGACGCAAGATGGATACGCAACGACTCGCTGGAAAGAACATCCTCATTACGGGCGCCGCACAAGGTATGGGTGCCGCAAATGCGGAGTGTTTCGCGCAGCAAGGGGCGAACGTCTGTATCGGCGACATCAATTTTGATGGTGTTCAGGCAGTCGCAGAACGTATCAACGCCGCAGGAAATGGCCAGGCGGTGGCCGTCAGGATGGATGTTACCAGCCGCGAAGACAACGCCGCTGCGGTTGCAAAGACCGTCGAATCCTTCGGGTCGATCAATGTTGCTCTTCTCAATGCAGGTGTCAACAAGCCCCGCATGTTCATGGACATCGACGAAGACAACTGGGACATGATAATGAACATCAACGCCAAAGGTGTTCTTCTGGGCATGCAGGAGGCGGCTCGGCAGATGATTGCCCAAGGCCCGATGGATGATCATCCGTACAAGATCATTCCGGTCGGTTCGATCGTGTCGCGCACCGCGTTTCTGGATGTCATTCCCTATTGTTGCTCGAAATACGCCGTTCTGGCCATGATAATCGGCGGCGCAAAGGCACTTTGGGAGCACAAGATCACCGTCAACGGCTATGGCCCGGGTGTGGTGAAGACCGAGCTTTGGGAACAGCTTGACAAGGACCTCGTGGAGATCGGCATGTTCGAGGAAGAGGGCCAGTCGATGGATCACCTCGCCAACACCATGATCCTTATGAAGAAGCTCTCGACGCCTGACGACGTAAAGGGCACGGCAGCGTTCCTTTGCTCAAGCGAGAGCGACTACATGACAGGGCAGCTTATCATGATCGACGGCGGCATGATCATGCAATGATCCGGGTGCTTCGCTGCGCAAGGCGCACGGGCCTCGTCTGACCGGATTGCCCAGGCGATGCGAGAGTCGGCGACGGGCGACGATGACGCGTGCTGGATCGGCCGCGACCGAAATGAACTGCAGCAATGCGTGCGCTGACGCCGAATGCCCTTGTTCCGCAGGATCTGGAACCCGACCGGCAATGAGAACGTGGCATTCCGGCTTGGGGTTTCACGTAAGGGAATTTCGAACGCTGTCGTAACCAAATGTCCCGATCAGGGCCAGATCGCGATCAATCAACCTGGACTTGACCGAGGCGCATCGGTGCTTGCCGGCCTGCTCCTGCCGGTGACGACGCCCATGCCTGGCGCGTGGTTCGAAATTGCCGGGCGGGCCAAGGCAAGTGTCGCTCCGGCCCCAATCACCTTCGCCGAGCGCTTGAACATCGCGTGCAGCAATGTCGCAATCGCTGGCGTGATCACCGGGAAGGAGACCGGAGCCGGGTCGGTTCCAACGTGACCGCCGCCGACGGGTTCGCGGCGGTGATGGAGCGATGCGTCAGGCGGATTCAAGTCCGTGGGCCAGCACAGCGTTCGTATGCATCGGCGCCAGGCTTCCGCTCGTTCGGCCACGGTTTCCAGACAGCCGGGAGTCAACAAAGGCCTCCGCAACCTTGGCCTCGCCATGCCGCAGGAGCGCGGACGCCGTCAGCAAAAGCGCCGTGCGCTCGGCGAACCACCTTGCCTCCGCTTCAGGCACTTGCACTTGCCAACGTGTCCGATGTTCGGCGAGCGCAGCGTCATATGCCTTGTCCATTCCCGCCGCGGAATCCAGGTCGGCGTTCAGCGCCTCGACGGCCAAGGGAACCTTTGCAAGTGTCCGAAGGACATCGAGACAGATGACGTTGCCCGACCCTTCCCAGATGCCGTTCAGCGGCGCCTCGCGGAAAAGCATGGGAAGCGTTGTCTCCTCGACATATCCCATGCCGCCAAGCACTTCCATCGCCTCGCCGACCACCATCGGGCAGAGCTTGTTGTTCAGGTACTTCGCCAATGCCACG
>VYCX01000015.1 GCA_009843725.1 Boseongicola sp. SB0675_bin_26 | reverse complement strand
CGTGCTTGGCCTTTCGGCGGGCTACTATCGCGGACGTGTCGATACGGCCGGCAGCGTATTCACCGATTCCATCTTGGCCTTCCCGAACATCGTCGGCGTCATGGTGATCTTGTTCTTTTTCGGCGCAACGTTGCCGGTGATGATCCTGGCCTTGGCCTTCTTCGGCATCCCGCCAGAGGTGCGTGTTGCCAGAGCCAACACGATTCTGTTTGCGGAAAGGGAATTCGTCTTGGCAGCACGCGCGCAAGGCGCGTCAAGCGTCAGGATCATGATACGGGAACTCCTCCCGAACGTCATCGTGCCGATGCTGTCCTTGGTCCTGTTCGGCATGTCGATCGTGATCATCATCGAAGGGGCGTTGGCGTTTCTCGGCGTGGGCTTTCCGCCGCCCACGCCAACCTGGGGTAAAATGGTCGGCGACGGTTTCGAAGAGATCTCCAAGGCTCCGCATATCACGTTCGTTCCGGCGGGCGTAATGTTCCTGACCATCCTCTCACTGAACATGATCGGTGACAGGCTACGCGCTCTTTCGGACGTCAAGGCGAGCGCGGTATAATATGTCGGAAAAGCTTTGGCCTGGCTTTGCCGGGGCCGAACAGGCGGAACGCCGCCACTGTCCGCCGCCCTATGCCGAGACAACACCATGGCAAATGACGTGTTGTCGGCAGACGTGGGGTTCAACAGCGGAATTCCGCCAGGGAAATGCGGGCCGGATTCTCCAAGACGGTCGATTCTCTCCGTCGTCCCAAGATTGCATGCGTTTACAAACGGGCGATTGAATGAAACTTGTCAAAATGTAAGTCCAGTGTTACAGGCAGTGGACGGTCTTGCAACCCGACCGGCGGGGCAGGGCAGGGCGCCGAGAGTCTTGCTTGCGAGAGGCCGTGTCCCTCGGGCTTCCAACACGTTGCCGCCGGGCACAACTGGCGCAAACGATTCAAAATCGGAGGAGAGACCATGATCGAAATTGGTGGAGGCATGAAGTCGTGCAGCGCGGCAATGCTGCAATCTTGCCGATCTGCGAGCCGTAAGGGACATCCTCGCATCCTGCTGGGTTCGGCCAGCAATCTCACAACCGGCGCAGGAGTGGCCTGATGGCCAAGACAGGCACCCTGCATGGATATGCGCGCGTCTCCACGGGCGAACAGACGCTGGAATCGCAGCTTCGCGAGCTCAGGGCCGCGGGCTGCGCGACCGTTGCCGAGGAACGCGCCTCCGGCGGGGACCGGTCACGTCCGGTCCTGGCCGACCTTCTCGACCGTCTGGCCGCCGGCGACACGCTTGTCGTCGTGCGGCTCGACCGCCTTGGCCGGTCCCTGCTGCACCTGCTCGAGACGATCACCGCCCTTCGGGCCCGGGGCGTTCATTTCCGGTCGCTGGGGGATCCGGTCGACACCGCGTCGCCGCAGGGCCGCTTCACGCTCCAGATCCTGGGCGCGATGGCCGAGTTCGAGCGGGCGCTGATCCGCGAGCGCACCATGTCGGGTCTTGCCGCGGCTCGTGCCGAAGGCCGCACGGGCGGCAATCCGGGACTGGTGTCGGGCGACCGCGCGATGCTGTCGCGCCTTCGCCTTGCGCGCCGGGACGCGTTCCTGGAGCGCCTGAACCGCAGCGCAGGCGACTGGGCGCCGGACGTGCGCAGGCTGCGCCCCGACATGCCCTGGCAGGACGTGCTGGCGGTCGTGAACTCACGCCTGCCGGACTCGCGGCGCTGGACGCTGCAGCGTCTCGTGCGCGCAGCCAGGGCCTACGTCGCCGAGGGGTTGCTGCCGGAGGCCGTCCTGGGACGGGCAACCGCGCGGCGGAAGGACGACCGCCTGCCGACGTTGGTGGCCGCGATGCGGGCGTCACGTCCGGACGTCACACTGCAGGAGATGTGCGACATGCTCGAGGAGATGCGCGTGCCGACGCCCCGCGGGCGCGAGACCTGGTATCCGTCCTCCGTCAAGGCGCTCCTTGACCGGGCGGAACGGCTGGGGCTTGCGTCCTAGGGGACCTTGGCGACCTCAATCGCCAGCGGTGAGCAAGTTCGTGCGCGCAGCGTGGCAGGCAGCTGAATGCAAGGGCCGGGGAGCGGGCAGCCGGGCGAGAGCGTGGCGTCGGGATCCGGCCCGAGCGCAGCCATCGAGCCGAATTATTGAGTCCCGCATCGTTTCCTCCCGAGTGCCCGGAATTGTGCCGGATTGACCTGTCCGCGTTTCCGGGCGTGGCTTGCCATCAATGGGAGCCGTTTGCATGGTCAAAACGGCGGTCGTGCAATGCGGCTTGCCCTTCGCTTCCCGCGCAACTAACGGTGACGCGAAACACATCATTCTTGAAGAGGTACATTTTCGATGGCCGACAAGCCAAGCAAGCCAGCGCCGCCTCCACGTCCGGCGCCGCCTCCACGTCCGACACCCCCATCACCTCCTAGGCCGGCGCCTGGAGGGCCGATCAAGGAAAACGGGGGAGTCCCAGACAGGAGACCTCCTCCAACGGAGTAGCGATGGCAAACGACCTGGAACAATCCGTCAAAAGACTGGATTTCGCCGTCGAAAAGTCAATGCGCTACCATCAGCGCCGGCGAGGTCACTATGACCTCATGCACAAGTGGTTGCTTTTCGGCACCATATTATCCGGATCGGCTGCATTTGGAGGCCGCATCCTTGAGCCTGGCTACTTCGGTGCTGCAGCCGCGGTATTTGCGGCATTTGACCTGGTCTGGAGCCTGTCGCATCGTGCAAGGGACCATGAAATGCTATTCCGGAGATTCAGCGATTTGGCCATTGCCATTCGTTCGACCAGCCAGCCAACACAAGATCATTTGACAGACTGGATTAAGGCGCGGATCACAATCGAGTCCGATGAACCTCCCATGTATTGCGCGCTGGAAGCCGATTGTGACAACGAAGTTAGGAGAGCGAGAGGCCAATCGAAAGAGTTTGCTCACATTGGCCTTTTTCATCGCGCCACTATGAACTGGATCAGGCACGCTCAGGTAGCGTTTTCACCTAAGCCCAATCCGAAAGAGCCACGATCCTCCGCATCCTCTTGACCATGCTCTTCGTTTCCCGGGCACGTCCCTGTGCGGCGCCTGAACGACACGGCGAGTCGTGGCAACTCGGTCACGGCAACTCCTTGGCAAAGGACAGGCGTTTCGTGCCGAGCGAAACCATAGAAACCACTCCCGTTGGCTGGCGGGCGGAGATGCCATCTGCCGACTTCGCGCGGCAGACGGCGACTGAGCAAGCGAGCGCGGGCTTCCCGCGAAGGACACCGGCATCAATCTCGTGGCCGAGATCGCAGACGGCGGCAGTTTTGTGGCCGTGCAATGCAAGTTCCATACTGAGGGGAAGGTCGTCTCCAAGGCGTAGGTCGATCCTTCCTGGCGTCATCGCATGATTTGTACGCTGGATTACCTTAAGGAAGAACAGATCGGGCACATTCGGGATCAACTGAGCGACTGCGCGATCCTGTAAGCCGTTGCCCTGCCTATGTTCAGCTGCCTTGCGGCCTGGCCGGGCTCGTCGGAAACGCGGCGCAGTTCAACCCCCCTGGTCCATTACGTCGACAGTAACCGTCCGGTGAGGCTGCTCTGACGCACCGTTAGAGAGGCTGATAGTGTCCA
>VYCX01000310.1 GCA_009843725.1 Boseongicola sp. SB0675_bin_26 | reverse complement strand
CAGCATGTTCGCGATGGGAAAGAACACGAAGGCGGTGACAATGGTGACCACGCCGCCAATCGCGCCGACCACGAAGACGTCGCCATTGACTGCGCCCCGCGCGGCGATGCCTTGTGTGAGAAGGAACAGGAAGGAAGAAGCGCAAATCATCGCGCCGTATCCCATCCCGAACTGGCGATCTCCCAGCGCGCCAAACGCCGCCTTCATCCACTCGAAATTGAATCCGCGGATGCCGATGGAAAATCCCTGGATGATCAGCCAGCCAAATCCAAGCGCACCTGCGACGGTCAGCATGCGGCCATAAGCGGCGTCCGACTTCTGCCTCCCAAGAACCAGAAGCGGCAGGAGGAGAGGGATCAGCAAGGGGGCAAGCCACAGCTTCTCGCCTTGGCCTATCAGGAAAGCGGCTGGGGAATAGTCTTCCTCAAACGGGTAGCCGTCGACCAGCCACTCGAACGAAAAGAAACCGTCCTCCACCCCGTACCAGGGGCAGAGGACGAAGCCGACCCACCCGGCGATGATCCAGAAGATCAATGCCGGAGGGGTCTGTGTTGCTTTCGCGGACGTCACCTACTGTGGCAGGGTCGAAACCTCTTCGTCCCATTTTTGCAGCAGCCGCTTGCGCTCGTCTGAGGAGCCGTACTTCTTGAAGTCGTAGTCAATCAGCTTGATCAGGCTCATGTCAGGCGCGCTTTCCGAGGTCTCCGCACCCTTGTTCGACGGGACCTGGAACGCATTCACTTGCAGCGCGAGATTCTGCGCCTCGACGGAGAGCGCCCAGTCATAGAACATCTTGGCCTCTTCCAGGTTGCGTGCGCCGTCGATGATCGACATGGAGCCGATCTCGTATCCGGTGCCTTCGCACGGCGCCACGACCTTGATCGGGAATCCGGACACGGCCTGCTTCACCGCGTCATGCATGAAGACGATGCCGATGGTGTTTTCGCCACGGCCCGCCGCCTTGATCGGCGCCGAGCCCGACTTCGTGTACTGGTTGATGTTGGCGTGGAGCCCCTTCATGAACTCGAACCCGTCGTCCTCGCCAAAGATCTGCACCATGGATGCAAGGGTGGTGTAGGCCGTGCCTGACGAATTCGGGTTCGCCATCTGAACATGCCCCTTGTATTCCGGTTTCAGCAAGTCCTTCCAGCAGGACGGCTCAGGCAGGCTGTTTGCGGCGACAAGCTCGGTGTTGTAACCGTAGCCAAGCGCTCCGGAATAGATGCCGATGGTCTTGTTGCCAGCGCTTTCGGCCTGTGCAATCGCCCAGTCATGCAGCTGGTCGCGCATGGGCGAAATGTATTCCATTGTCAGGCCTTCCTCCGCTGCCTGCAGGTGCGGGTCGCCCGTTCCGCCCCACCAGACGTCACCCTTGGGGTTGGAGGATTCTGCACGGATTTGCGCAAAGGTCTCGCCCGAAGACTTCCGGGTCATGTTCACGTCAATGCCCGTCGCATCCTCGAAGCTCCGAGCCATCAGCTGGCACCAGTCTTCCTGTGCCGAACAATAGTACGTCAGCTTGTCGGCATATGACGCAGACGCAGTCGCGGCGAGCGCGATCAACGATCCTGTCATCGTGGCTGTTATCCTCTTCATCTTCCTCTCCTTTCGGACTAGAGTGGGCCGGTTGTTCCGGCTTCAATTTGCAAGGCATCATGAGGCCCTGCACATTTCTTCCGTCATCGTCAGTCGCTCCGGGTTCCCTGCCAGGTCTCTCAGAAGCCTCGAATTCTCCCTTTCATCGGCCAGCCTCGCGGCCTTCCTGAACGAGAAGCTAATGGCACATGCATCCCTTGCGCTCTTTCGAACGGCGCATCGGCCTGCCAACCGCCATGGGACAAACCATAATCCGGCATTGAACCGTGGTGCAACGGTCTAAGGCGCTTGCAAAAAAATTGCCAACGGACAGGTTGGAGATGGACCCGGCCACACCAGGCCCCGCCCGCGCCTCGATTTCAGCGGCGTGCCATGTCCTCGTGTCGTCATTCGGCCGTCCCTTGGGCGTCACCCTGCAGCCGCTGTCGCGCCAGCCCGACGTTGGACCGCGCGGCAGCGCATTCCTGTCCAAACGGACCGGAAGCCGCCTGGCGACGTCCTGCGGAGCGTTCATGCCGCGTCTCCGCTGCCTCGAAGCGAGGCAAGGCGGCTGCCCAGAAGGTCGCCGGTCTCCTCCGCGATCGGGTAGGCCACGTAGGAAAGCGCGGCGTTTACCTGTTTCAGGAGACGCAGCGTGTCCTGATGGATGTTCGTGGTCTCGAGGCTGGCGGCTGCGCCTTGCTGGAGACGCCTCAGGTGCCTTTCCTGAAGCTTCTGCTCCTCGACCCGGATCCGGTCCTTTTCTGCGACAAGCTGGCGCGCGGCCTCGGCATCGCCGGTGGTCAGTACCCTGAGGGCCAGCTGACCGTTGGTGACGACCTGATCGTGGAAGTGATTGAGGTCCGAGATGCCCTGATCGGAAAACCTGATCGCCTTTTCCTGCATCTTTTTTGCCAGCGCAACGAGATCAACCGCGATCCGGTCGCCGGCCTCTTCAAGACTGTTGGCCACCGCGGCGATTTCCAGCGTTTTCTTGTCCAATGCAGGAGGAATGCCGTTTTCGCGCAATCGCGAGATGTAGATCTTCGTCTCGAAATGCATCCGGTCGATATCGTCCTCGCGAATCCCGATCACGCGAGCAATGTCCGGATCCCAGCCCCGGAACAGTTGCATGACGGGGACCAGAATGGCTTGCACGTTTTCCGCCATGCGCAAAAGTTCGCGCTGAGCACAGGCGAGCGCCAATGGCGCGTGGTCGAGCGCATCCGGGTCGAGGGCCGAGACGGTCGCGACCGTGCGTTCGGCCTGCCTGGGCAGTGCTGCATCTGCCATGCGGACAAGCTTGCCGGAAAGGGGCAGGGCCAACGCGAGCAAGGCTGCGTTCACCATGATGTGAAGCCTGACGGCCTGCTGGCCCGGTTCTGCGCCGAGAAGCGCGGGATCGAAAATGCCGCTCACGAGAAAGGCAAGACACAGGAGCGCCATGCCGCCACGCGCAACAAGGTTGCCGATGGCCACGAGCCTAGCCGGACGCTCGCTCGACCAAAGGAGCGCGAAAGGGATGAGCCCGCCGCCAAGGTTTGCGCCGATCACCAGCGCGGCGGCCACCGGCGCGGCGGTCAGCCCGGTAGCGGCGAAGGCGGCAAAGGTCAGCACTGCAGCAAGGCTGGAGTGCATCGCCCAGGCAATGAGCGCACCGATGGCAAATGCGCTGACAAGGTCGCCCTGGAAATAAGCCGCAATGTTCTGGAAAACGGGGTTGCCGCCAATCGGCGCTGCCGCATCCCGGATCATGCCGAGAGAGATCAGGACCAGCGCGAAGCCGATGACCATGCGCCCGATCTGCTTGGACTTGCGGCTGCGCGCATTGAGGAAGATCGCAACGCCGAAGACCAGCGCAAAGGGAATCAGCACCTGTACCGGAAGGAACAGGACCTGTGCCACAATGGCGGAGCCGAGGTCTGCGCCGAGCAGGAGCGCCAGCGCGGCATGGGGCGCCAGCATGCCCGAAACCGCGAAGCCTGCACCGATCAGCGCAACGGCGGTCGAACTTTGCATCAGCATTGCCGCAAGGCTGC
>VYCX01000039.1 GCA_009843725.1 Boseongicola sp. SB0675_bin_26 | reverse complement strand
CCCCGGTTGCGCCCCAGCCCCCCATCTGCGGCTCGACCATCGTGTAGCGGCGCCCGGTGTCTGGATGCCGACCGGCGATGACAGTGCCGAAGATCGAGGAAAACGACCCCGAAGGCAGCCTGCCGGGCATCGCCTTCGCCATGCACTGCCAGAGCAGGTCGAAAAGCCGGATCCGGGTCTCGAAATAGTAGCCTTGCGGCGCAGTTGGCCCAGCATGGAAAATGGTGCCTTCTTCAGTAATGACCTCGAGCAGAGCGAAGGATCCCGCGTTGGCAAAGCGGTCCGGATCGCAGAGCGCCTTGAAGATCATCTGAGAAGAGGTGACCGCGCCCTCGCGGCTGGTGTTGTAAGGCGCTGCGAGTTCGGAGGGATTGCCGCGAAGATCGACCGTGAAGCGCTCGTCGGCAATCACAATGGCCGCGCGCCAGCATGCGCCGTCATCCTGCTCCTCCTCGACCTCGAAGCGCCCCTTGGGAAGCGCGCGCAAACCGGCAAGCGCACGGGCGCGCCCGGTCTCGAAGGACTCGGAGATCGCATGTTCGACGGCCTCGCGCCCGAACTTCGCGAAGAGCGCGAGGATCTGTCCCTCTGCCGTGTTGCTGGCCGCGACCTGCGCCCAGAGATCGCCATGCACGAATTCCGGAAGGCGCGAATTGGTCTCGATGATGTCGAAGACTGCCTTGACCGGTTGTCCGCGCCTGAAGAGCCGGACAGCGGGAAGGCGCAGCCCCTCGGCGAAGATCTCGGACACGTCCGTCGCCATCGATCCGGGCACCTTGCCGCCGATGTCGCCCCAATGTGCGATCGAGGCCGACCAGGCAACGCGCGCACCCTCGAAGAACACCGGCTTGGCAATCACCACGTCGTTCAGGTGCGTCACGCCGCCATAGTTCGGATCGTTGGTGACAAAGACGTCGCCTTCCTCGATTGCATCGCCGTGCCTTGCGACCAGGACCTTCACGGCCTTGTCCAGGACGCCGACAAAGGTCGGAATCCCCGCTCCCGAACTGACAAGATCGCCCGCAGCATCCGTCACGCCGGTTCCGACATCCAGCACCTCGTAGATAATCGGGCTCATCGCCGTCTTGCGAAGCACGGCAAACATCTCTTCCGCCGCGTTCTCCAGCCCCGCCTGGATGACCGAAAGCGTGAAAGGGTCAGGCATCAGATCATCTTCGGATCACGCGGCAGTGCCGACAGGATTTCCGGTCCGTCCGCGCGCAGGATCACGATTTCCTCCAAGCGGATGCCGAAACGGCCCGGCAGGTAGATGCCGGGCTCGATGGAAAAGACCATGCCCGGCGCGAGCACCGTCTCCGAGACCGAGGTCAGGTAGGGCGGCTCGTGCACCTCGATTCCCAGGCCGTGGCCCGTGCGGTGCAGGAAATTGGGACCGTACCCGGCCTCCGTTATCACCCCGCGCGCCGCGGCGTCGACATCCTTTGCCTGCACACCGGGTCGCACGGCTGCCATGGCGGCCTGCACCGCGGATTCGACGATTGCGTGCACTTCGAGATAGCCCTCGGGCGGCGTGCCCAGGACGGCCATGCGGGTGATGTCGCTGGACAGGCCGCCCATCCCCGCGCCGATGTCCATGACCACCGCGTCCCCGGATCGCAGCACGGTTTCGCCGGCGTGGTGATGCGGCATGGCACCGTTGCCGCCAGCCCCGACGATGTTGAAGAGGGGCGATGCACCAAGCGCGGAAAAACGCGCACGAATGACCTCCGCGACCTCCAGCTCCGTCATGCCCGGCTTCATCGCGGCCCAGCCCGCCTGCATCGCCTGGTCGGCGAGCCGCGCGTTTCGCTTGAGCACGGCGTACTCGTCATCGTCCTTCTGCATGCGCAACAAGCCGATCGTCGAGGCCGTGAACTGGCGTTCCGCATCCGGCAGCGCATCCTGCACCAGCGCCGCAAAGTCGGCCCGCATGGTTTCGTCCAGCGTGATTCGCGCGGCGCCACTTACGCCCAACTCGGCGACCAGCCGGTCGAACGCTCCTTCCGGCCCGTCGGCGTCGGACCATTCGTGGAACGGCAGGTCGGTGCCACGGCGCGATCCCTCCGCGTTGAGTTCCGGCATCAGCAGAGCAGCTCCGGACTCGCTGACACAGAGCAGGCAGGGACGCTCATCGGCATGGGGAACGAAGCCGAGAAGCCATTGCATGTGCGCCCCAGGTCCCAACACGACCAGATCGACGCCTTCCTCGCCCATCCGCGCACGAAGCGCCGATAGCCGTTCTTCCGTATGCGACATGCCTTCCCCCTATCCTGCCGGCACCACGATGCGTCCCCCGATCGCCTCTCCCCGGTCGAAACTGCCGATGTCGGCAATTTCGGCTTCTGGCGGCGCCTCGCAGGACCAGCGGCGCGATGGGCGCCAGCCGCAATCGCGTTTCAGAAGAGCGCCGTACTCCGACCGTTTGAGCGCTGCAATGGACGGGTCGATGACGGGAACGCCAAGCTTCCGCTCCAGCTCCGCGTGGAATCCGACCTCCATGGTGCAGCCAAGGATCAACGCTTCGGCGTAGTCCTCCTCGACCGCCCTGCGCCCGGCTTCGATCAGCATGCGCTCGGTGCGGGCATGATCCTCCTGGAACTCCGTCACGCCCAGCTCGACATGGTAGAATCCGGCCAGCCGGTCGCGATGACCGAGCGCATGGACCGCTGCCTGCATCTGGTCCACCCATTTCCGCCGCCCGACAATCACGCCGAACCGGTTGCAAAGGCTCGCAGCGATCTCGCAGGACGCGGCGCAGGGCGCGGTTACCACCATCTCGCCGGAAATCTCGCGGGCCTCGGCCAGCGCGGTGTCGTAGAAGCAGCCAATGGCCAAGGCATCGAAGCCCTCCCGAGCCGCCTGTCGCACAGCCCGGATGATGCCGCCGGTGACCATGCCCTCGTAGCTCCGGTACTCGATGTGACTGAAGCTGCCCACATCGTCGGGAAGCGAAGTGACATGGACTTCGGTTCCTTCCAGCTTGTAGTCCCGCGCCATCTCGGCAAAGAGCTCGTCATGCCCCGCACGATGCGCGACGGGGCTGAGATACATGATCCGGACCATCCTTCCCTCCTTCAGATCGTGACACCATAAACCTCGGCCGCCCGTTCGGCCGACAGCAGGCCGTTCTTGACATCCTCACGCACGCTCGCGGCATCTCGCTCCTTCGGGTCGCCGTAGCCACCGCCGCTCGCGGTCACGATTCGGATCACGTCGTCGGTGTTGACCGGAAGGCCAGACACGAAGGAGTAGACCTCCTGACTGCCGTCGGTCTTTAGCACTTCGACGTAGTTTCCCGACCCTTCCAGCCCGCCTTCGAGCGCCCAGGGCTTGATGCGCGACCGCGTGTAGCCAGCCGTCAGAAAGCCGTTGTTGGTGCGAATCCGGTATTCCAGCCGCAGCCCCCTGCCGCCGGTGAACTTCCCTTCGCCGCCGGGCTCGGTGTTCAGTTCCATCCTGTCGACGAACAGTCCGTTGCGGCTCTCGGAGATCTCGGCCGGCGTGTTGTAGGTCTCGCCATGAAAGCCGGAGAAGACGCACGGATTTCCATCTCGCCCCTCCCAGGCGCCCCAGCCGCCGAGCTGCGGCTCGATGATGGTGTATTGCCGCCCCGTAT
>VYCX01000356.1 GCA_009843725.1 Boseongicola sp. SB0675_bin_26 | reverse complement strand
GGTTCTTCTCGAAGCTGGCGAGGCAGAGGCTGAAGAATGCGGTCTTCGACTCGCTCGACGAATGCATCGCGGCGATCGAGGGGTACATCGAGCACCACAACGCCAACGACGCCCGCCCGTTCCGCTGGAGCCGGCACCCGGAGGACCTCGTCGAGGCGTGGAAGAGAGGGCATCAGAAGCTTGACGAAATGGCATCAAATGAATGAATCAAACCACTAGATACTCCTGATAGGGAAGGCGGACAGAGTTTTCTGCGCCCTCGTGGGTGAGCCGTATCGCCCAGTTGATAGTCGGGAAATTCTTCATCCCGTGGTCCCTGCGGATTTTTTGCAGCTCCTGTGCAGTGAAGGGAAAATGCCCAGTCAACTCCAGATCCGAAAGGCGGGCGCACCCGACCAGCGCGTATCTATACTCGTCCGCAGAAACCGGGTTGTCGTAGTTGAGATAGAAGAAGATTAGCGAGCTTGCCTTCGTCAGGCGCTCGCAGTAGCGGTCTATCCGTCCTTCAAGATCGGGGAAATACTGGCCGTGACGCTCGTAGGAATCGTGCGTGATCGACAAGCGAAACGGCCATGTGTAGACCGAGTAGGGTGGCAGCGCTCCGTCGACCTTCTTTTTGTTCTTGAGATAGCCGAACGGATGATGATGAACCGTCTTAGTTTCCTCCATGGCGAAGGCACATGAGGTCGAGAAGCACGGTGGCAGGTAGTCCGGCAGCGCCGAATCGAGCTTATCTCCGGCGTTCTCTCGCTCGGTGCGCTTCTCTCTCGCAAGGCGCTCCGACAGCAGCGAGTGACTGCCTGTACAGTAGGTATTGCCGGAAGGGTCATCGCAAACCCTGCCGCTCCACCCGTTGTCATGCCAAGCCATTCGAACAGTCACATGCTGCAAGGCCGCTCCTCCTGACTTCCGTTGATTTCAGTAAGGTCCCCAGTCATCTCCGGAACTCCTGCATCCAATCGCCTCTTCCGTCAGTTCCATAAACCGGTTCGCTGTCGCAGTCAGCGATGTACGGCAAAGGCCAAGCGAATGGGTTTCTCATTCACGAATGCCCAAGTTTCAATCGACGAAACTCCAGAAGGCAGCTGCGCATTCACAATACCCAGGACCTCCGAGTAGCGGGACCGCACTCTCTCGCTTCGCTCATCAGCGCCAAACCCGATTGCTGCCCGGACCACGCCGGTGATGGGCGGTACACCGCCCGGCGTCAGGCTCAAT
Source organism: Boseongicola sp. SB0675_bin_26 (assembly GCA_009843725.1). GTDB lineage: Bacteria > Pseudomonadota > Alphaproteobacteria > Rhodobacterales > Rhodobacteraceae > JAJEFO01. The sequence continues at coordinate 2,429 of VYCX01000356.1, read as the reverse complement.
TCCACCCGTGCATCGAGCAACCTCTGAAGCGAGCCGCGCACCGCGGGTAGCGCTCGCTGCCACTCCCAAACATTCTGCAGAAGTTGAAACGGAGCGTAGTAAACCTCCGACGCCGACCCGGATGCATCCTTGATTTCCAGGAGCACCAGATTGCCCGCCGAATCGACCGCGAGTTGGTCGATCTTGAGTCTGGTTTTCCCCAACGGTGGCATTGCCCAATGATCCCGCCCGTTCGGCAATGACCGACGTGACTGTGCGAGCAGGTTCAGTTCGTTGCGCGCTGCCTCTACCGATGGACGGAACGCCTCGGACAATAGACGAGCCCGCTCTGACTTCGATGGGTAGGCCAGTTGTGCCTCCTTGTCGAAGACGATCCACGGTGCAATCACCTTCGACCATCGGGCCTGGATCGATCCCTCCTTCGTCTGCCTTTCAGCGACCGTCACTCCATTCAGAAAAGCCTCCAGAGCCGGCGCGAAGGCAAAATCGCCGACCGACCAAACGTCACGCACACACGCGCCCCGCTTGGTGACCCGACGGCTAGCCGGACGAAACAGGCGCTTCGCGCAGTGTCGGCAAGCGTAGGTCCGATGGGACTCGACCCATATCGAACTGTCGCCGTCCCTGCCGCATTTCACGATGCAGGTCAGGCCGCAATAGAGATGGACTTCGTCGCCACCGCGGAACTGCACCTCGATTTGGATGCCGTTGGTCGTCCGCTCTCTCAGCAGCGGCGCCAGGAACCCATCGGCTGCAAGAAGCCGCCGCAGAGCCGGAGACGGGGTTCGCTTGTAGGACGGAGCATCCATCTCGATCATTCCGCTTCGTCGAGCCGGTAGCGCTCGCGCATCCATGTGGCCCACGCCCCATATCCCTCCGCATCACCGGCGTCGATGACTGCCGAGGCTGGCAGTAACGGCGCCATGTCGGGATCCGGCAGGAGCACCGCCCAAGCGTTCCAGTGACCGGCTACGTCAGGATTGTCGTCGTGTGCGCACAGCACGAACCAGGCCACGTCGACCATACCCTCCTGTTCCAGGGCCCGGGCGATCGCGAGGTTTCGCATCGGCTGTTGAGCGTTTCCCGCAAAGGGGCACGGCCCGTCGAGATCTGCGCCGGGAAAGGCGTCGCCGACACTGCCGTGACTCCCGGCGAAGATCTCCCAGTATCGCCGGTCCCGCCGCTTTCCCTTGGGACGACGCAGGTAGCAGGCGTTCGGGTCGCCGAAAAGGGCTTCAGCAGACTCGCACACGTCCTGTCGCCGGTTCCAGCGACTGACCCGGCCGTTGCAGCTCGTGAAGCCATCCTCGCTCAGCTTCACCTCGACGAGAACGGCAGCGCGCCGGCCATCCGCGAGCCGGCTCCACATGACGACGTCGACGGCAGTGGCGGGTTCGTCCGCGCCCGGGCGATCTCCTTCCAGCTCCCCGAGCAGCGCTCCGGGCGGCACCCACTCGAAACGCACCTCTTCCACCAGCAACCGCGTTCCTACAGTCCGGCTGACACGCTCCGACAATGCCGTCCGGCTGCCTTCCCTGAACGGCAGGAACAGGTTCAGTGCAAAAACCTGGGAGCTGAGAAGATGCGCGGCATGCTTGTGGAGCCTGACCTCGTCGGCGACCTGCACCTCCCGTGCGAGATCGCGGCAGTCGGGATGAATTCCCTCCGACCAGTGGGACCACATGGGCGGGCGGCGGCACGCGTCCGCGCTCCAATCCTCCATGTGTGCTCGCAGTTCGCGAGCGAACCGGGTCCGCTTAAATGCGCTCATCTTAATGACCCCGAATGGTCCTCATGGCGCGTGCCCCAGATCGCAATCGGCACGCTGTCGCCGGCTTCTTCACTTGACCCTGGGGTCGCTCCCGATTGGACACCTATGGACCCTATGGGTCAAGTAATTGCTGCCCTTCTGGTGCCCGGACCAGCGCCTCCGGCTCGTGGGCAGCCTGCTCAATCCCGCGTCCGACCGCAGCGTCCTGACCGACAAGCTCGCGGCGAGGCCGGCCTGACGACGCCGGCGCGGTTTCGCACAATCGCTCCACAAGACCGTTTGCGCCAGGACACTTGCGTCCGTTTGTGTTGGCCTTGAGCCGGCATGCGCATTGCATGGTGGCTCGACCCCAAAATGATGTTCCATGAGCGGACCAAGAATCCATTTCATGACCGACTTGTTGGCAGCAAACCTTTCAACACGCTTGAAATCTGCTAAAATGATCTATAAATAGGGCGTGGTATCGCCTTATGGTCTATTAATGGAGCATACAAAGCAATGGCCAAGCCCGCACACAGAAGCTATTCCCGTTATGCCCGCGAAGCCGCAGAGCTTCTCGGGCTAATGATCCATAACGCACGCATCGAACGGAATTCCACGGTTGCCGACGTCGCCGAACGCGCCGGGATTTCGCGCGGCCTCGTGCACCGCGTCGAAA
>VYCX01000362.1 GCA_009843725.1 Boseongicola sp. SB0675_bin_26 | reverse complement strand
TCCGTGCGCTGAAAAAGAAGCTGCAGCGTGAAGGCGTCTTCCGCGAGATGAAGCTCCGGCAGCACTTCGAGAAGCCCAGCGAAAAGCGTGCGCGCGAAAGGGCGGAAGCCATACGCCGCTTCCGCAAGCTGGCACGCAAGAAGGCCCAGCGCGAAGGGCTCCTGTGAACCCGGGCACGGCGCTGCCCGACGGCGCCGTGCATGGAAGGCCCGGGCAATCCTGGGTCTCCGGATGAACGGCGGCTTCGCCGGCATCCCAAAGGACATTCAAGAGCGTCGACTGCCTTCCGGCGACAAGAGCCGGCGGATCCCTGTGCGGGGCATCAATGTCCGTCCGAGCCGTCCCGAAAAACGAGTTCGCGCCGTTCCGAATGCCAGGGACGCACCGGAACCTGCCGCCGAGTCCCGTACCGTCAGACAGGCAACGCGGTGGTCTGGCGCACCGTTCTCAAGGCAAATGACGACTGAATCTGCGCCACGCCCGGCAACCGCGCAAGCTTGCCGCGGTGAATGCGCGCAAAGTCCTCCGTATCCTGCGCCACAACCTTCAGGAGATAGTCCGCCGTGCCCGCCATCAGGTGGCACTCGAGGACGTCCGGAATGCGCGCCACTTCCTGCTCGAAGGCATCGAGCACTTCGTCCGTCTGGCCGGAAAGCGTGATCTCGACAAACACGACCGTGGGGCGGTCGAGCTTCTTCGGATCGAGAAGCGCAACGTAGTCGCGAATGACCCCGGATCGCTCCAGCCTTTGCACGCGCCGGTGACAGGCCGACGCCGACAGGTGAATCTCGTCCGCAAGCTCGGCATTCGAAATGCGGCCCCGTCGCTGCAATACGGACAGGATTCGGGAATCTGTGGCGTCAATCGTGCTCATGGCGCAATTCTCCGGCGTGGATTGCGGGTGATTACGAACATTCTGCCATGATTCGCGAATTTCATCAGGCATCTTTGAGCAAGCCGCCTGGAGACGCCGAAGGTTCGAGGCGTACGGTCTTGCCGTTGCCTTCCCCCTACGCCCGCAGCACGCCACCCGTGGCCTGCGAGACCTTCGCGACAATCGCCTTGCCGACCGCGTCGATCTGCTCGTCGGTCAGGGTCCGATCCCTCGGTTGCAGCCGCACGGCGATGGCGAGCGACTTCTTGCCCTCGCCAAGGCTCCCGCCGACGAATTCGTCGAAGACCCTCACCTCTTCGATCAAGGACCTGTCCGCGCCAGCGGCCGCATTCACGACGTTGACCGCCTCGACGTTCGCATCCAGCACGAAGGCAAAGTCGCGCTCGACCGCCTGGAGGCCGCTGACTTGCAGAGCGGTGCGCGTGCTGCCCTTTGCGCGCGGCTCTGGCACTGCCGAGAGATGGATTGCGAATCCGACCGCCGGCCCCTTCACGTCCAGCCGGCGCAACACCTTGGGATGCAGCTCGCCAAAGGCCGCGAGAACGATCTTTGGCCCGAGCGTGATCCTTGCCGAGCGAACCGGATGCCACCAATTGTTGGTGCCTCGCGCGATCTGCGCGCGCGCGGGCGCTCCGGTGGCGGCAAGAATCGCCTCTGCATCGGCGCGCGCGTCAAAGACGTCCACTTCCCGGGCCTCGCCATGCGGGTCCTTCGAGCCGGTTGCCCCGACTCTGATCCCCGCGATCAGGATCTCGAACTCGTCCGGCTCGCCGCCATGGAATATGGCGCCGACCTCGAAGAGAGCCAGATCGGCGAAGCCTCGGGCCTGGTTGCGCGCAGCCGCCTGCAGAAGCCCCGGGAAGAGCGACGGCCGCATCTGGGTCATTTCGGACGATATGGGATTCGCGACGCGACGCGCCTCGTCGCCCCCCCCGAACAGCGCGGCCGAGGCGTCGTCGATGAAGCTGTAGGTCACGCATTCGCAGTAGCCGAGCGCCGCCGCCCTCCGTCGCGAGGCCTGCTCACGCCTCTGGAGCGGTGTAAGGATCGGTTCCGGCACGCCAGGCGCAGCCCTAGGCATGGGCTTCGGCTCCAGATGCGTGAGCGATGCCATGCGCGCCACCTCCTCGACCAGGTCCGCCTCTCCCCGCACGTCGGGACGCCACGAAGGCGGAGTCGCCATGTCTCCATCAAGCGCGAATCCAAGCGCTTCCAGCGTCGCCCGCTGATCCTTGGCCGGAATGTCCATGCCGACAAGCGAAGAGCAGCGTGCAGGGTCCAGGCGATAGGCACGGGCCGTCTCGGGCAAAGCGCCCGCCTCGACGACATGAGACGCCTCGCCGCCGCAAAGCTCCATGATCATCGACGTGGCTGCCTCCAGGCCCGGCAGCGTGAACTCGGGATCCACCCCCCTTTCAAAGCGGTACCTGGCATCCGAGCTGACCTTCAGCCTGCGGCCGGTATGCGCGATCGTCACAGGGTCCCAGTAGGCGCTTTCGACGAAGACATTGACGGTCTCCCCGGTCACGCCGGTTTCCGCGCCACCCATGACGCCAGCAATGCTTTCAGGCCCCCGCTCATCGGCGATGATCATCATGCCCCTTTCGAAAGCATAGGTCTTCTGGTCCAGCGCGAGGATCTGCTCGCCGCCCTCCGCCCGGTGCACGCGGAGGTTCCCGGCGACCTTGTCAGCATCGAAGACATGGAGCGGCCGGTTGCGGTCGTAGGTGAAGAAGTTCGTGATATCGACCAGTGCCGAGATCGGACGCAGTCCGATGGCCTGCAACCTTTGCTGCAGCCATGCCGGTGACGGTCCGTTCCGCACGCCCCGGATCACCCGGCCGGCAAAGTGGGGATTGCCGTCCACCGTGTCCTTGTCGATCGAGACGCCGATCGGAGACTCAAACGTGCCGGGCACCGCCGCAACCGGCCTCTCGATCCTTGTTCCCAGGCCTCGGGCCGCCAGGTCGCGGGCAATCCCCTCGACTCCCAGCGCGTCCTGCCGGTTGGGCGTGATGGCTATCTCGATCACAGGATCGACCCTTGACGGGTCATTCGCTGCCAGCCAGTCGATGAAGCGCTCTCCCACCTCGCCCGACGGCAACTCGATGATCCCGTCATGCTCGTCGGAAAGCTCCATCTCGCGCTCGGAGCACATCATGCCGCGGCTTTCCACGCCCCTGATCTTGCCGACCTGGATGGTCGTGTCGATGCCCGGAATGTAGGTGCCCGCATGTGCAACAACGACCGTGATCCCTTCACGGGCATTGGGCGCGCCACAAATGATCTGCCTGACGCCCAGGTCGGTCTCGACCTCGCAGACACGCAACCTGTCGGCGTCGGGATGCCTTTCGGCCTTCAAGACCCTGCCAAGCGTGAAGTCCTGCAACCGGTCCGCAGGATTCACGATCTCCTCCACCTCGAGGCCGATGTCGGTCAGGGCCTCCGCGATCTCGTCAACCTTGGCGGTGGTTTCAAGATGCTCCTTGAGCCAGGCAATCGTGAACTTCATCGCGTTTCCCCCAAGGGAATGCCGTTTCTCCCGGACGTCGGCACGCCCGCTTCTTCGGACGGTCCGGCCGAGGCAAGCCGCCCCGGGTGACGCCCGGCATGCACCAGGTCCGGCATCATGCTCGACGCGGCAGGCATCACTGCAACCCGCCGTGCAGCGTCGGCACGTCAAGCGGGGCGAAGCCGTAATGCCTCAGCCAGCGCAGATCCGAATCAAAGAAGGCCCGAAGGTCCGGAATGCCGTATTTCAGCATCG
>VYCX01000192.1 GCA_009843725.1 Boseongicola sp. SB0675_bin_26 | reverse complement strand
TGTCCTGGAGCGTGTTGTTGAAGGCGTGACCCATGTGAAGAACGCCGGTCACGTTGGGCGGCGGGATCATGATGCAGAACGGCTCGGCTCCGGGCCGCGCATTGGCGCCCGCCTTGAAAGCCTCTGCACGCTCCCACGCCGCATAGATGCGAGATTCCGCTTCTTGGGCGTCAAAAGTCTTGTCCATGGCGTTGATCCCTCCGTTCGGCGCTCCGTTTATCGCCGCCTTGCGGCAAGGAAAAGGCCGGCGCGGAATTTGGCATGTTCGCGCACCTGCCAATGGAAGTGTCCGGTTCGCTTCCATGTGGCGGATGTTCGCCCCAGAGGCGATTGCCGACGTTGCGGAATGCGTGCATTGGGTCACTGGACTCCGGTCGACACAAGGCTAGGGTTTGCGGAGTGACAATTCGGAAATTTCGATGGACAAGTTTGGCAAGTCGCAACCGGTTCGACGGCTCGAGGACCGGCGATTCCTGACCGGGGCAGGCCGGTACGTCGATGACGTCGTTCCAGGCGACGCGCTCTACGCGGTCTTTGTGAGGTCGCAGGTGGCGCACGGGCAGCTGGTGGCCATGGATCTTGAAGAGGCGCGCGGGATGCCGGGCGTGGTCCTTGCGATGGGCAGCGACGATCTCGCCGCAATGGGCGTGGTCTACTCGCTAGGGACGACGGTTGTCACGAACAGCGACGGCTCGAAGCCGGCCGAACCGCGTCGTCCGATCCTGGCGGAAGGCAAGGTCCGGTTCGTGGGCGATCCGGTGGCCGTTGTCGTGGCCGAGACGCGTGCGCAGGCGAAGGATGCCGCTGAATGCGTATTTGCCGATGTGGAGGAACTTGGAGCCAAGCTGGATCTGGCCCCTGGTGGCGACACCGTCCACGAAGAGGTTCCGGACAATGTCGCCTTTGATTGGCAGGCTGGCGATGCCGCCGCGGTGGACGGCGCAATGGCCGAGGCCGCACATGTCGTTACAACGCGCGTCGCGGACAATCGCGTCATCTGCAATTCGATGGAGCCACGCGGCTGCTTCGCGGAGTGGGACGGCGAACGTCTTCATTTTTGCTACAGCGGTCAGGGCGTATGGGGAATGAAGGAGGATCTGGTCGCATGTTTCGGGCTTGCGAAGGAGCGGGTCAGGGTTACGACGCCAGATGTCGGCGGCGGGTTCGGCATGAAGGCCTTCGGCTATCCCGAGTATTTCGCGGTCGCAGCCTGCGCCAAGGCCCTGGGCAGGCCCGTGCGCTGGATGTCCGAACGCACCGAGGCGATGCTGGCCGACAATTCCGGGAGGGACCTGGTTTCTCACACCACGCTCGCCTTCGATTCCGAATTCAGGATCCTGGCCTACAAGGTTGAGACATCCTGCAACCTTGGGGCCTACCTTTCGGGGGAGGCGCAGAAAATTCAGACCGAACTGTTCGCCAAGGTCGCCATGGGCGTCTATGACGTCCGGACGATCGCCCTGAACTGCAAGGGGTTCTTCACCAATACCGGTCAGGTTGACGCATACCGCGGCGCAGGACGGCCGGAGGCAATGCTCGCACTCGAGCGATCGATCGACAATGCTGCCCGCGTGCTGGGCGTTGACCCCCACGAGCTGCGGCGGAAGAACTTCATTCCGCCTGCAAAGTTTCCCTACAAGACCGCGATCGCCGAAACCTATGACGTTGGCGAATTCGATCGGGTTCTGTCGTCCGCCGAGGCAAATTCCGACCATGCGGGCTTCGCCGCGCGTCGTGCGGAGTCCGAGGCAAGGGGACGTCTGCGAGGGCAGGGCCTCTGCTACTACATCGAATCGATTCTCGGCGACCAGATCGAGGGCGCCAGGGTTGTCTTCGAGGAGGACGGAACCGTCAGCCTCTATGTCGGCACGCAGTCGAACGGCCAGGGGCACGAGACGGTCTTCGCGACTTTCCTGGCCGACCACACAGGCATTCCGGCAGACGCGGTCCGCATCGTTCAGGGTGACAGCGATCTGGTGCCGAGTGGCGGGGGGACGGGCGGCTCGCGTTCGGTGACGATGCAGACCGGAGCGACGCTTGCCACCGTTGCCACGATCACGAAGCGGTTCGGCGAGTATCTTGCGGGACAGTTCGATTCCGAAGACGTGGAGTTCGATGGCGAACGTTTTCGGATCGAGGGATCGAACGAGACGCCCACCATTCTGGAGGTTGCCGAAATGGCACGGGCGGACGGCAGGACCGACATTCTGGACGTGCAGGAAGAGTGGTCCGTCGACAACATGTCGTTCCCGAACGGGGCGCACGTCGTGGAAGTCGAGATAGACCCGGAAACCGGAACCGTGGTCGTGGACCGCTATTCCGTGACGGACGACCTCGGCAACTTGATCAATCCGCTCTTGGCCGAGGGCCAGGTGCACGGGGGCGTTGTCCAGGGCATCGGCCAGGCCATTTGCGAGCATGTCGCATATGACGAGGACGGCCAGCTGCTGACCGCCACGTTCATGGACTACGGCATGCCGCGAGCGGCGGACGTGCCGATGATCGGGTTCGATACAGAACCCGTTCCCTCGCTCTTCAATCCCATGGGCATGAAGGGCTGCGGAGAGGCAGGGACGGTTGGAGCTCTTGGCGCCGTGGCCAATGCGGTGGCGGACGCCATGGCGTGCCGCGGCGTGGAGACGGTAGACATGCCATACACTCCGGCAAAGGTCTGGCACGCGCTGAATGCAGGAGGTGCTGCAGGTTAGGAGTGGTGGTCACGCAAATCCGGGGAATTCGGCACTGTTCAAGGATGGGTCATCGCCCGGAACCTGCCTTGCGGGTCCCGGGTCCGTTACGCGAGGACTTTCGATGAATCTGGGAGCACAGATACGTGATCTTGCCGGCTTCCTCCGCCGGACCGAGCGATCCGTGCATCAGCACACGCGGGAACGGGTCGATCATGTTGTTCTTCTCGATGGCACCATGTCATCGCTGGCCGAGGGCGAAGAGACGAATGTCGGCTTGATTTACAGTCTGCTGCACGAAGTGGCCCGGTCAGGCAGGCTGAGCCTATACTACGAAGCTGGAACCCAATGGTCGGATTGGTCGAAGACCTTGGATGTCATAGAGGGCCGGGGGATCAATAGGCGGATCCGTCGCGCCTATGGCTGGCTCGCCAGCCGATACCGGCCCGGAGACCGGATTTTCCTGATCGGCTATTCACGGGGCGCGTTCGCGGTCCGTTCGCTGGCAGGCGTGATCGACAGGGTCGGCCTCCTGAGGCAGGACGAGGCGATTGAGCGCCTGGTGCAGCAAGCCTTTCGCCACTACCAGATCAACAATGGGAGGGAAGCGCGCGAAGTGTTTTCGGAATCGCATTGCAGGCGTGACGTGCCGATCGAGATGATCGGCTGCTTCGACACGGTCAAGTCCCTGGGATTGCGGGCCCCCTTTGTCTGGAAGTGGTCGGAAATCAGGCATTCCTTCCACAATCATCAGCTAGGTCACCATGTCAGGCACGGGTACCATGCCTTGGCCCTTGACGAAACGCGCGAAGCCTTTCGGCCAATTCTCTGGGAATGCGAACCGGGTCGTGAAGGAATAGTGGAGCAGGTCTGGTTTCGCGGTTCGCACAGCGATGTCGGAGGCCAGTTGGCAGGCAGCCGCAAGGCGCGACCGCTCTCGAACATCCCGCTTACGTGGATGCTGGAGCAGATCGA
>VYCX01000227.1:2886-3678 GCA_009843725.1 Boseongicola sp. SB0675_bin_26 | reverse complement strand
CATGACCTTTACGATCCCGAACGTGCTGACGTTGCTGCGGCTTTTGGCGGCCCCGGGCGTAGGCGTGATGTTCCTGTACTTTGCGCGTCCTTGGGCGGACTGGCTTGCGTTCTTTCTTTTCGTGGGCGCTGCCGTCACCGATTTCATTGACGGCTACCTTGCCCGGCGCTGGAAGCAGGAAACCAGATTCGGTTCCATGCTCGATCCGATTGCCGACAAGGCCATGGTTGTCATCGCGCTGTTGGTGATCACGGCGCAGTCCGGCCTGAATGCCTGGATCCTGCTGCCTGCAACCGCGATCGTGTTCCGGGAGATTTTCGTTTCGGGGCTGCGAGAGTTTCTTGGCGACGCGGCCGGGGTGCTCACTGTCACGTGGGTCGCTAAGCTGAAGACGGCAGCGCAGATGATCGCCATTGCGGTCTTGTTCGCTTCGGGGGCTTTCTTTCACATGTCCGAAGGCGCCGCCGGAGGTTACGCGCCGCAGGCAGAGCAACTCGTCCGGATCGCCGCGGATGGCACGTGGTGGGTCGGTGTGGCACTGCTCTGGGTCGCGGCGGTTCTGACCCTCGTTTCGGGAATTGACTATTTTCGCAAGGGACTGCCCTACCTGAGGGACGGACAATGATCGAAGTGCTCTACTTCGCCTGGATTCGAGAACGCGTCGGAGAGCCTTCGGAAAGGATCGAAACCGGTGCCGCTACCGTCGCGGAACTGGTGGAGGAGCTCCGGACACGGAGCGCGGCACATGCATTGGCCTTTTCCGACATGAATTCGGTCCGCGTGGCGATTGAC
>VYCX01000227.1:0-2876 GCA_009843725.1 Boseongicola sp. SB0675_bin_26 | reverse complement strand
ATTGACCAGGACCTGGCCGACATGAATGCGTCGCTTGCCGGAGCGCGTGAAGTGGCGTTCTTTCCGCCGATGACGGGCGGATGACCGTCAGCATCCAGTCATCCCCCTTTGACATGGGCGCCGAAATCCGGCGTTTTGCGGAATCGGTTCCCGGCGCCGGTGCCATCGTGACCTTTTCGGGCCTGGTGCGAGACGATGACGGAAAGCTCACGGCCATGGAGATCGAGCACTATCCCGCCATGACCGAAAGGGCCGTGAAGGCGATCCGCATGAAGGCAATGGAACGCTGGTCGCTTTTGGACGCCGTCATCGTCCACCGCTACGGCCGGCTTGATCCCGGCGAACAGATCATGATGGTTGCCACGGCCGCGCGCCATCGCGCAGACGCCTTCATGGCGGCGGAGTTCCTGATGGACTACCTGAAGTCCCGCGCCCCGTTCTGGAAAAAGGAAATCGGTCCCGACGGAGAGAACTGGGTTGCGGCCAGAGACGAGGACGAGGACGCGCTTGGCCGGTGGTGAATCGAGGCGCGGGAGCTGGGTTGCCGTTGGGGTGACGATGTGCCTCGCCCAACGGGATTGCGACGGCAAGCGCCAGGCATGAGCCGGTGTGCATCGGCGGCCCGTCAACAGGCGTTTCAAATCGGGAATCGCTTCGCTACTCCTGCCTCATGGTCGATCGCCTTCCAATTAATGACGTGTTGCGGCCGCTGACGGATGCGCTGGCAAGTCGGCGACAGGCCGTGCTGCAAGCGCCGCCAGGTGCAGGAAAGACCACGCGCGTGCCGCTCGCCCTGCTGGAATCGGGCCTGTCCCGAGGTCGCATCGTCGTGCTTGAGCCGAGACGGCTGGCAACCCGCGCCGCGGCGCGAACCATGGCGACAACGCTTTCCGAGGATGTCGGCCGGACAGTCGGCTATCGCATTCGAGGCGAGACGCGCGTGTCGAAGGCGACCAGGATCGAGGTGGTCACCGAGGGCATCCTGACTCGCATGATCCAGGCGGATCCCGGCCTCGAGGGGATTGGCGCCCTGATCTTCGACGAGTTTCATGAACGATCGCTCAATACGGATCTGGGCCTCGCGCTGGCCCTCGAATGTCGGGCGGCACTCCGCGAAGACCTGATGCTCCTGGTCATGTCCGCCACCATTGACGCCGCGCCTGTGGCGGAATTGATGGGAGACGCGCCAATCATCACGTCGGAAGGCCGAAGCCATCCCGTTGAAACCCGCTGGCTGAACCGCCGCCGGCAGGGACCGGTCGAGTCCGGCATGGTGGCCCTGATCAAGACGGCCGCTACGGAGACAAAGGGAGGCATCCTGGCATTTCTGCCTGGCGAAAGAGAAATTCGCAGCGTCATTGCAGCGCTCGACCTCCCGGATACGGCCGTCCTGCCCCTATATGGGTCACTGCCGTTCGCCGAACAGGGCAAGGCGCTCGGACGGACGGACATGCGCAAGCTCGTGTTGGCCACGTCCATCGCCGAGACCTCGCTGACGGTCCCCGGCATCAGTGTCGTGATTGACAGCGGATACACGCGCCGGGCGCGCTTTGACCCGGGATCCGGCATGTCACGCCTGGTAACCGAACGCGTTACGCGTGCGGAGGCCGCGCAACGCATGGGCCGTGCGGGCAGGGTTGCGGACGGGATCTGCTACCGTCTCTGGACCAAGGGCGAGGAAGGTGCGCAGACGCAATTCCCTCCTCCCGAAATCGAAACGGGCGATCTCGCCGGGCTCGCGCTTGAGATTGCCGAGTGGGGTGCCTGCGAGCTGCCCTTCCTGACTCCCCCGCCGGAAGGGCCGCTTTCGGATGCGCGAGCACTCCTTGTCGAGCTTGGCGCCCTGGAAGGGACGCGCATCACCGATCATGGCCGCGCCCTTGCCCGTTTGCCCCTGCATCCCCGGCTTGGTCACATGCTGGCGCTCGCCGGCAAGTCGGCGGCTCCGCTGGCCGCCTTGCTGTCCGACCGTGACCCGCTCAGAGCGGCCGGAGCCGATCTTTCGATCCGCCTCGACGCGCTTGCGTCCCGGCGTCGCGACCCGGCCCTCGACCGGATCCGTGCGGAATCGTCCAGGCTTTCCAGAGTCGCGCCGGCCACCCGGATCTCCGACCCGTCGGCGCAGGCAGCATTGGCATACCCGGATCGCATCGCGCTGCGTCGCAAGGGAAGAGATCCGCGCTGGCTTCTCTCCGGCGGGAAAGGGGTGAAGATGGATGCGGGCGATCCCCTGGCCGGCAGCCCGCTCATGGTCGTCGTCGATACCGACGGCCATCCGACCGAGGCGAGCGTTCGCGCCGCGCTCCCCGTTCCGGAGCGCACGTTGCGGGATGTCCTCGGAGATCGCGTGACGTGGAACCGGGCCGTGCGCTGGTCCGGTTCGTCAGGGCGTGTTGTTGCCGTGGAGGAGGAGCGTCTTGGGGCGATCGTCCTTTCGTCCCGGCGCTGGAAGGGCGCCCCCCTTGCCGAGATTTCCCGCGCGATGCTGGACGGCATCAGGCTCCTGGGTCTGTCGCTTTCGCCGACCGCCCGTCAGCTGCAGGCGCGAGTGACGGCGCTTCGCGCAGTGGGTCGCGACCTGCCGGACATGGCGGACGAGACTCTTCTCGACACGCTTGAAGGCTGGCTTCTTCCACATCTGGGCGACGTGCGCACCGCCTCTGGCTGGAAGGCCTTTGACGTGTCGCCAAGCCTTTGCGCAATGCTCGACTGGCAGCAATTGCAGGTCCTCGACCGGGAGGCGCCGCCGAACTTCGAGACACCGCTCGGCCGGAAGGTCACGATTGACTACACCGCCCCGGATCCGGAAGTCAGGCTGCGAGTCCAGGAACTCTTCGGCACCCGGCATCATCCTTCGGTTGCGGGCAGGCCGCTCT
>VYCX01000204.1 GCA_009843725.1 Boseongicola sp. SB0675_bin_26 | reverse complement strand
CACCGCCTGGACGAGCTTCCCGGCATCATCGCCCGGCTTGAGGCCGAGATTGCAAAGTTGAGCGATTTCATGTCAGATCCGGAACTCTATGCCCGCGATCCGGCGAAGTTCCGGAAGGTTGCCGCCGGGCTGGCCGACAGGCAGGCGCAACTGGCCGCCGCCGAGGCAGAGTGGCTTGTCCTTGAGGAAAGGGCCGAAGACGGCTGACAGGTGGGATTCAGTTTGCAAGCGGATGCCGACATGCGCCTTCGGAGGTGCCGTTGCCTGATCGGAGAGGGCTGGAAGCGCTCCCTGGCCGAATCGGCAGAGGCTCCCGTCAAGCCTGTGAACCGACCCTTTCGCGTCATTTTGGCGCGCTGGAATCAAAGGGAAAAACATGTTTGCCGCCCTTGACTGCCGCAGAAATATGCGTAGAACCCGCGCATTCACGAACCCCTCGAACTGGAAAGACACATGGGCACGTTCACCGCAACTCCGGCGGAGATTGATAAGAAGTGGATTCTGATCGACGCCGAAGGAGTCGTGTTGGGGCGCCTCGCCTCGATCATCGCAACGCGCCTGCGGGGCAAGCACAAGGTGACGTATACGCCACACATGGACATGGGCGACAACGTCATCGTCGTCAATGCCGACAAGGTCCAGTTGACTGGCAACAAGCGCGAGAAGCCGAACTACTGGCACACCGGCTATCCGGGCGGAATCAAGTCGCGGACGACTGGCGAGATTCTTGATGGTGCGCATCCCGAGCGTGCGGTGATGCAGGCCGTCAAGCGCATGCTTCCCAGGAACCGCCTGTCTCGAAAGCAAATGACGAATCTCCGTGTCTATGCCGGGACTGAGCACCCGCATGACGCGCAGAAGCCGGAAGTGCTCGACGTGAAGTCCCTTAACAAGAAGAACACCCGGAGCTGAATCTATGGCCGAAGACGTCGCAGTGGCAAACGAACCGATGAAAACCGCAGGAGTGGCCGAAGGCGTTCTTGCGGACATGCAGGTCGCAGCGGTCGAGCCGGAACCCGCCCGCATTCCCGTGCGCGACGAGCTTGGCCGGTCATACGCGACCGGAAAGCGCAAGGAGGCCGTTGCCCGTGTCTGGATCAAGCCGGGCTCGGGTAGGGTAGTTGTCAATGGCAAGGAAATGGACGAGTATTTTGCGCGTCCGGTGCAGCAGATGATTTTGCGGCAGCCCTTCAAGGTGGCTGGCGTTGACGGCGAATTCGATGTCATGGCGACCGTCAAGGGTGGCGGTCTTTCCGGGCAGGCGGGGGCCGTGAAGCACGGGATCTCAAAGGCGCTTCAGCTCTACGATCCCAGGTATCGCGCGGCACTTAAGGCCGCAGGATTCCTGACTCGCGACAGCCGCGTGGTGGAACGCAAGAAATACGGCAAGGCCAAGGCGCGAAAGAGCTTCCAGTTCTCCAAGCGCTGATTCAAGCGCTCAGGACGTTCCAAGGTCTCAACGAATCCAAGCGCTCGCAGGAATCTGCGGGCCCTTTGTCCTGTTGCGAAAGAGAGCGTGCGGCGGGATCACACGTCGTGCTCCATGATGCCGGTCCCGATTCGGCAGCGGCTGAATGGACGCCGGGAGGAGCTGTCGTCATTTCACGGCCGATCGCCGGGGAATTTCAGCAGGTCAACTCCGTATTCCCGTTGCGCAACTTGCGGTCGAACGCGCAGATTCGTCTGGCGGTCCGTGCCTGAACCGGATCACGCGGGGCCACGAAGCCTGACCCAATCACGTTATGCTTCGTGCGACCCTTGGCCAGCCGGACCCCGCATGGCCGATGGCCATGATGCGGACCACTTGGTGTTCATCATCCGCCACGAAGCAGGCTACGCCCTTCCCCGCAGCAGGGATGGCACGAATGCCGAGTGCAATCTCGTCTCGGAGAGAGCCGTTGTGCGATGCCTCGCCCGGCTTCTGAATAACGGTCTCGATCTCATCGACCGCCCGTAGAGCGATCCTTGCGCCCGCATGGCCGGCGATCAACGTGGCAATGCCGGCGAGATCATCTGCCACGCCGGGGAGGCGGAGAAATCTGCACTTCTTCATCCCTTTCGCTTCAGCCGACGGCGGACGTCTTCGAACACGGTGTCGCTCTCATGGAATTCGATGAACTCCGAACGAGGCGTCTGCTTCCTCGCCCTGATTGCGTCAGCCATTCCGGTCGACATGGCCTCGCGCTCGTTCTCTTCCTGCATAAGCCTTTCGATGCACCGCGCAAACACGCTGCTTGCAGATGCGCAAGAGCCTTCCTGCACTTTCCGCTTTGCAAACTCATGGTGAGGTTCGATGAAACTCACGACGGTCTTGGCAGAACCTGAATCGAGATGTTAGATCCGTCCGCGAACCTCCGGTGAGCCTGCCGCGTAATGTCGGGCGCGAAACAGCCAGTTGATTTTGCCGAACCCGTCCACCTCATTGAAGTGCGGGCAGACATATTCCCAGGCAATTTCGCCCTCAGGCGTCACTTCGAAAACACACCCCTTTGCGCCCTCGCAAATCAGGGTGTTGCCGCTGGCAAGACGCTGGCATCCGCCTACATGCGGCGAATAGAAGCTTTGCGGATTGTCCTTGGCCTTGTAGCGCCAGACGACGTCGTTGGTCGCCGGATCGATTTCCCAGACCTGGGAATGGTGCAGGTCGGAGGCATAAGCACCATTGGCAAACACCAGGACATTGCCGTTGTCGAGCATCTGCGCGTCGTGCTGGCCGCCCATCTCGTCGTCCTGATAATGCCAGACTATCTCGTTGGACTGCCGATCAAGGATAAAGACGAGGTTCAGGACCTTGCAACTGATCAGGTACTTTCCGTCCTCCAGCGGAACGATCGAGTTCGTATGCCCGGTCGACCAGCGGTTGGCATTGCGGTGCAGCGGGAAGCGATCGCTGCCGAACTCCGTAAGGTGGCGTTCCCAGACGACGGCACCGGCCTCATCGACTTCGCGGATGGATTCGCCACAGATGCCCGCCTCGGTTTCCGAGCCGGGAACGCCACCCTTGACAGACGCCTGAACCTCGGGACCGATCTCGGTATATGCCAGATAGACGGCTCCGCCGGTCGGCAACCGCCGCGCGTCGTGATGCTGGTACGGGTCGCAATGCTCCCATACCAAGCTGCCCTCCCAGTCGTATTCACGCATCAGGCCGCTGCTGGTCAGGGCCACGCCCTTGCGCTCTTCGGAGCGCTCGTTGACAAAGAGGTTTCCGTTCGGAAGCAGAGTGCACCAGAAGGTCAGCCCGCTGCCGACTGTCCAGCGGTGTCCTGCCACTCCATCATAGTCGATCAGGTAAACCTGGTTGCCGCCGGACGGGGCAAAGAGCACGTGGCCGGGGGTCGACCGAGATCGGTCATGGCGGGTCACGCCGGTGGCTGAGGTCAGCATCGAACAGTTCCTTGCAGCGCCCAAAACGCCGTTTGCCGAAATGAATAGTTCCGCATTTAACGACCCGTCAATGCTTGTCCTCTGGTTGCCAGGCGACGTGCAAGGCCTTAGCGTTCAGACCGATTGCCCCTAAACGTCCAGGATCGGAGATCAGCCTTGCCAGCGTCCGCAGCCAGGAATTCAGGCGCTGAAGCTCCGGTCTGTGACATCGACTTCTTCAGCGATGAACATGTAGTGGATCCGGTTCCGGCCTATCGCCCGCAGCTGGCCACAGGTCCGGTCGTTTGGCTTCCCATGAAC
>VYCX01000137.1 GCA_009843725.1 Boseongicola sp. SB0675_bin_26 | reverse complement strand
CCTTGCTGACGACAAGCCCCATGAAGGTGAAGAGCGGCACCGTGGCAAACGTGTATTCCATCACGCTGACGCCCACGGCGATCTTCAACAGGTTCATCGCCAACGTGAAGTTGTCCCGCATCAGCCAGATCGAGACGAAGCTGACGACGCCAAGGGCAATGGGGATGTAGAGGCCCAGATAGACCAGGACGATGATGGCCAGGACCGAGTAGAGACCGATTTCGACCGGGCTCATGCCGCGTCTTCCTGGCTGGGCGCGTGCGTGGCCTCGTCATGCGAGGCGCCCACAACCTTCAGGGCGAAGATCAGGGCGGCCAGCACCGCGCTGGCGAAGATCGTCAGCTTGACCGGCCACCACGGCGCAGTGAACACGCCGGGAATGCCGAAGAAGTCGCCCGTCTCCCACATCTTCAGGAATTCCGGGAAAATCGTGATCGCGATCAGCATCATGAAGATCGCCGAAATCAGGTTGATCGCCCGGCGCAGCCAGCGCGCCAGCCAGGGATGGCGCCCGCCGACGACCACAAGGAACCCGTCAGATCGCGTCAGCCGGTTGACTCGCACGACGTCGGGCAGCTGCAGAAAGACAATCAGGACCATGGAGAACTGCACGACTTCGACGGCGCCGTTGAAGGGTGCGTTGACGAGGTTGCGCGCGGCCATGTCGTAGTTGACCACCATTACCAACGCGAGCACCACGAGGGTGCCGACGGCATTCGCGCTGATCGCGATGCCGTCGGCCAGCTTGTTCAAGGCGGCAAACGCCTGTTTCATCGCGCCGCCCGCCCGTCGGTCAGTTCATCGCGGCGGGAGACCAGTCGCGTACGCCCTCGTATCCCGCGTCCTTCAGCTTGGCGAGGTACGCGACGAGCATTTCGGTGCCGGGCTCGCCCCGTTCTTCCAGCCCTTTGGCCCATTCGCCGGCGATGTCGGGGATCGCTTTGGCCCAGGCTTCACGCTCTGCGGCATCCATCTCCACGATGGTGCCGCCAGCGGCGACATAGGCCTCGCGGCTCGCGGCCGCACGGTCCATGGCGATTCCGGCGACATGGTCTCGATAGAGCACCGCCACCTCTTTCAGCACATCCTGGACCTCGCCTGGCAGGCCGTCCCAGTAGTCCTTGTTCACCGTGATGGTCTTGGAATTCACCGCGCCGATGTCTGCACGCAGCATGTATGGCGCGACATCGGCGATCTTGAAGGTCTTGGCGGCCTCGGGCCAGAGCATCGCGTGATCGACCAGACCGGTCTGCAGCATGTTGTAGAAGTCTGTCAGGCCGCCACGCACCCCGGCCGCGCCTTCGATGCCTTCGAGATAGCGCAGGTTCATGCCCGCGCCGGCCACCTTGCCGCCCTCGATGTCGGCCAGGCTGTTGATCGGGTTCTTCGAGAAGAGCTGGTAGGTGTCCAGCACCACGCCCGTCGCCAGGTAGACCTGGTTCTGCGCCGCAAACTCGTTCTGCATCGTCGGGAATTCCCTGGCGATTTCGTCGACCGCCTTGGCGACCGCACGCGCATCCGCCGCCACGAACGGCGTCACGGCAGATATTGCCTGGCTTGGCAGCTTCGAGTTGTGGAAGATGGTCGTGACGATGCCTATGTCGCCAAGCCCAAGCTGAATGCCTTCCAGCACGCCCTTCGGCTTGACGATCGAGCCGCCGTAGCTCTCCTGCCACTCCATGACGTAGTTGCCGGATTCGGCCAGCCGCCTGTCGACCTCGGGAATGAAGAAGTTGGTGAACTCCTTCACCCAAAGCGCTCCCGCCGGGTAGCCGTCGATCACCACCGCCTTGACGGTCTCGGCAGCCATCGCGGGCACGGCGGCGACTGTCAGGGCCATGGTCAGGGCTGTGCGTCGTGTCAGTTTTGCAATCATTGGTTTCCTCCGTTGAGCGACGCGGCTCACGCCTTGCGCCAGTTTACAGTCAGGTCCGTGCCTGCCTGTTCGTACAGTTTCGAGATCGGGCAGTACTTTTCGGTCTCCGCCGCCACCATGCCCAGTTCCTCCTGGCTCGCGGGACCGTCGGCGGCCACCATCAGGCGGATGGCCTTGAAGGGCACGTCGACTTCGTCGATCAGCAGCACGCCGCGCCGGTCGAAGTCGACCTCCATCTCGAAGCTCAGGTTCCCGATGTCGATGCCGAGTCTCTGGGCGCATTTGTGGCCGATGACATTGGTGCAGCCGATCAGCGCCGAATAGGCCGTGACGGTGGGCGACGGGCCCTCGTTGGTGCCGCCGCGCGCCACCGGTTCGTCAATGACGGCCGTCAGGCCGTCGGCCTCTATTTCGCTTCGGGCGTGGCTTGTGCCGCGCGCGGCCAGCTTGATGGTCATTTCGGTCTTTTGTCGGATCGCCATTGTTCCCTCACGCAAACGAGCATGTTTCATCGAACGGAAACCGCGGCAGCTTTTGAAACAGTGCGGTCTCGTCGGCATAGCCGAGGTTGATGAGAAAGTTGGATTTCAGCGTCGTGCCGGCGAAGAACTCTTCGTCGACCACTTCATTCGAGAACCCTGACATCGCGCCGACGTCCAGCCCCATGGCACGGGCCGCGATCATGAAGTAGGCACCTTGCAGGGTGCCGTTGCGAAACGCCGTGGCCTCGATATGCGCGGTCTTGCCCTCGAACATCGGACGGCGGTCCTGGTGCGGGAAAAGAAACGGCAGATGGGTCCAGAACTCGAGATCGTGCGCCACGATCGTCGTCACCGGCGCAGAGCGCATCTTGTCGACGTTCGCCGCCTTCAGGGACTTTTCGAGCCGGTCCTTTCCTTCCGATGACGTGACGAAGACAAACCGTGCCGGGCAGGAATTCATGCTGGTCGGTCCGGCTGCCGCGATCTCGTAGATTGCCTGCAACAGTTCGCGTGGCACGGCCCGGTCCTGCCATGCATAGTGGCTGCGCGCGTCGCGCAGAATCAGGTCAATGCAATCGTCGTCCAGCGCAGGCTTGCGGCCGCGCAGCGCCCGGACAGCTGCCTGCGCGTCGCTTCGCATGGATTCAAGCGTATCGGAGGCGATCGACATCAACGCCTCCGCCCGTGAGTCGCTGCATTGTCCAGCGCAACACTGAGCGTGACGTGCGTGCTTGCCATGTGCACCGAAGACCCCCCATTGAACCACGGCCATGCCCTGCATTTTTGCCCACGTTTTTTCCCTTGTCAAATAAAATCGATATTTTAGACTTCAAAAGGAGCCAAGGAGGTGATGATGGTTGCCTGGAACGACTATAAGACGATTGCAAGGGACCGGGGTGCATTGGCGCTTGAACTGTATGTCGTTGAATCCACGCCGCAAAAGGCGCCCGACGATGTCAAGCAATGCCTGCCTGCGCATTTGGAGTACCAACGCGAACTTGAGCGGCGGGGCGTTCTGGCGCTTGCGGGTCCGTTGTCGGACCCGACGGGTGAAGCAATGGAAGGCGCCGGCCTGATCGTCTACCGGGCCGGAAGCATGGCGGAAGCGAAACAGTTCGCGGAAGACGATCCGATGCATCAGAGCGGCGTGCGTGGCTTCACGTTGCGCAAGTGGCTGGTGAACGAAGGCAGCGTCTCCTTGAATGTCGGCCTGTCCACGGGGAAGGCGCAGCTCAGCTAAGGACTTCGGGATGCTGGCCACCAACACGCTGGGCGATCTTCTTGCCACGTTGCTTGATCGGCGACCGTTCGGAAAGAAGATCGAGGACGGGCGCAAG
>VYCX01000534.1:2786-3703 GCA_009843725.1 Boseongicola sp. SB0675_bin_26 | reverse complement strand
TCGACGGCTGGACGCAGATGGTGGTCTATCGCCGCGACCTCTTCGAGGAGAACGGCCTTGAGCCGCCGACCTCATATGCAAACGTGATTGCGGCCATCGAGAAGCTGCACAACCCGCCGGAGATGTTCGGCTTCGTCGCGCCGACAAAGGTGGACGAGGGCTACATGGGCCAGGTGCTCGAGCACATCCTTTTGGCCAACGGCGCATCGCCCGTGGATTCGAGCGGCTTCACCGGATTCGACGAAGCAAGGACCGTGGAGGCGCTGGAGTTCTACAAGGCCATCGCCGAAGCCTCGCCTCCGGGCGAACTCTTCTGGGATCAGGCGCGGACGGTCTTCTTTGCCGGCCAGACGGCGATGATCATCTGGTCGCCCTTCATCCTGGACGAGATGGCTGGCCTTCGCGACAGCGCGCCGCCGACCATCAACGATGACCCGATGACACGCGAGCTTGCCTCGAAAGCCGGCATCGTCACCAATTTTGCTGGTCCGTCGAACCCTGACGGCGCGGCCTGGGCCGACGCGCGCTATTTCGGGATCACCGCCGACGCCGACATCGACGAGGCGCAGAAGTTCATCGAATACTCGATGAACGACGGCTACACTTCGACCTTGGCCATTGCACCGGAAGGCAAGTTCCCGATTCGCCGCGGCAGTTCTGCCGGGTCGACCGAATTCGTGGAAGCCTGGGCAATGCTTGACGTGGGCGTCGACCGAAAGGCGCCGCTGGGCGAGATCTATCCGCAGGACATGATCGACGAGATCGTCGGCGGCCTTGACGTCGGCCAGCGCTGGGGCGTCGCCGAGGGCCAGCTTGCCTTGGCGTCGAAGATCATCAACAGCCAGGCGATAAACCGTGTCTTCCGCCGCTACTTCGACGGGGAAATCGGTGCGGCCGATGCCGTCAAGGCGCTCAAC
>VYCX01000534.1:0-2776 GCA_009843725.1 Boseongicola sp. SB0675_bin_26 | reverse complement strand
TCAATAAACTGAGCCAGGCCGGCGGCCCCGCCAGCCTTACGGGGCCGCCGCAAGATACCGGAAGAATGGGCCCATGAGCGAATCCGCAACCTCGGGACCGCCACGAACGATCGGGCCGCTCCAGAAGCGCGAAGTCCGGCTTGCCTGGTCGCTGCTGTTTCCGACCATAGCCATTGTCTCTGCCGTCGTTGTCCTGCCGCTGCTCGCGATCTTCTGGATCAGCTTCAAGCCGATCGGCCTTGCCGACTTGCGGCCGCCGGCCCCGGTCGTCCGGGAGGCGTTGAGGGGCGCCGGCGAAGAGCTCAGGATCGAATACCGGGTACGGAACTCCTCGCAGTCGGAAGTCATCAACGGCGTCACGTTGAGTGACGTCCTGCCGGGCGGCGTCACCGTGAGGGAGCTGGATGAGCGATGCGAAGTTTCGGGTGACCGGATCAACTGCAGCCTCGGCGACATGCAGGGAGGCGCGCGGGATCGCATTTCGGTGTTCGTGACCCTGGACGGTGACGAAGCGGTCGCTGAAGCCGCCATTGAAGGGTCGGAGCCCGCCATGACGGGCACGGGCAAGAACATTCTCACAAACCTTGAGTTCACGCTGTCCAACTTTGCCAAGATACTCGATGGCGAGGAGTTCTGGGGCGTCCTTGGCGCGACCTTGTTCTACACGGTGTTCGGAACCGTGGGCGCTTTGGTTGTCGGGCTCTTTGCGGCCATGCTTCTCAACAAGGAGTTCCGAGGGCAGGGCGTGCTGCGCGGCCTGTACCTCTTTCCCTATGTGGCGCCGGTCATCGCCGTCGCATTCGCCTGGGTCATACTGCTGGATCCGTTTTCGGGATCGGTCAACGAACTCCTCGTGCAGATGGATGTCGTCGACGAGAAGATCAATTTCTTCGGAGACCGGCCGCTTGCCCTGATCATGGTGACGGTCTTCGAGATCTGGCGGTACTTCCCGCTGTCTTTCCTCTTCATTCTTGCACGGATGCAGTCGATCGATTCGGACATGTACGAGGCGGCCGACATGGACGGCGCGTCGCCGTTCCAGAAATTCTGGTATCTGGGCCTGCCGCAACTTCTCGGCATCCTCTCGGTCCTGTTCCTGCTGCGCTTCATCTGGACCTTCAACAAGTTCGACGACATCTTCCTTCTGACCGGCGGGAACGCTGGAACGCGCACGCTGACGGTCAACGTGTACGAGCAGGCATTCGCGGTGTCCAACATCGGTGCCGGGGCCGCCGTCGCTGTCGTGATCTTCTTCTGCCTGCTCCTGTTCGCCTACGTCTTCTTCCGCACGATGAGCCAGGAGGAAGGCCTGTGAGAGGATTGCCGAACACGCGAGCCGGGATGTCCTCGATGGCCGCAACTTTCGGGACCGCGGGAACACGTCCCTTTCAACGGCTCGATGGCATGCGCAGTTCGGTAGGCAGGCCATGTCCGCGTTGAGATACGGATACGTGGCGGGGCCGCTCATCGGCGCTCTCTGGGCTCCCGTGATGGCCATCGTTGCCTGCATCACCGTCAGTTTCCTGACTGGAGAGGGGTTGAAGCCGGCGTTGATTCCCTGCGCGGCACTGGGCTTCTGGCTCGGATATGCCGTGCTCCCCGCCGGCGGCCGCGAACTCGCGCCGCGGCTCGTGAGGGCAGGGCTGCTTGCCGCAGTTCCCGCACTTGCGATCCTGCTTGCCGGCTCGGCGATCGTGGCGGCGGAAGCCGCGACGCCCGTCTTTGCCGTGGCGCTCGCCTGGGTGATTTTCGTTCTGGCTTCCGTATGGCCCGTGCACGCGATGTTGCGCCCGCTTCCGCCCGGCCGTGCCACAAGGCATGAATTCGAGGAGGCCGTGATCAGGTTCCTGACCGGTTTCGGCTACGTCTTCTTCACCGCGATCGTCGCGGTTCCGTTTTATGTCATGGTGATGACAAGCCTGAAGAACCAGTCGGAGCTTCTACAGAACCCGCTGGACTTCACGATAGACCTCTCCAAGGGCTGGGAGCTGCTTCGGAGCTATCAGGAGCTCTTCGTCGATTTCAATTTCGGGAGCTAACTCTGGACCTCTTTATACATCTCGGTGATCACCGTCCTTCTGACGCTGCGTGACTCCTTGCACGGCTCCTACGCGGTGGCGCGCCTCAGGTTCAAGGGACAGAAGGCGTTCTCCCGGTCGATCCTGCTCATCTACATGGTGCCGATGATCGTGCTGGCCCTTCCGATCTACATCGCGTTCTCGATGGCGGGCCTCCGGAACACGGTCATCGGAATTCTGCTGATCTACCCGGTCACGACGATTCCGGTGGCTCTCTACATGCTGCAGGGATATTTCAGGGGGCTGCCGGCCGAGGTCGAGGAAGCGGGGCTGATGGACGGCCTGAACCGGTTGCAGGTGATCTGGAAGATCACGCTGCCCCTTGCGCTGCCGGCGCTGGCGAGCGTCAGCCTCTATGTCTTCATGATTGCCTGGAACGAGTTCCTCCTCGCCTTCATGCTGCTCGACGACCCGTCCAAGTTCACCCTGACTCGCGGCATCGCGTCACTGGACAGTTCGGAAGTCCCGCGACAGCACCTGATGGCTGGCGCCGTGATTTCGACGGTGCCGATCATGACGCTGTTCCTCGGGCTGGAGCGGTTCATGACAAAGGGCCTGACGGCCGGATCGGTCAAGGGATGACGGGGCAGGACCATATCGCGCATGACGAGCACGCGCGCGCAATCCTCCGCGGCAATGACCGGGGCGGATACACCGTGCCTACCGCTGGCCTCTACCCGTATCAATGGAACTGGGAC
>VYCX01000444.1 GCA_009843725.1 Boseongicola sp. SB0675_bin_26 | reverse complement strand
ACCCGATGCCGTAGACAACGTGGACAAAGATCAGGCCCTGAATGGTCCCGGCAATGCCCATGATGCCCAAGACGCGTGCCATCGGAAGCAGGACCACTTGAAAGGGGATGAAGCAGCCGAAGAGCATGAGCGCGAATATGATGTTTGCACCACGAAACCGCCATTGGGCGACAACGTAGCCGTTTACCGCGCCAACAAGCGTCGAGATCGCTACGCCAGGAACCGCAATAAGGACGGAATTCCAGAAATAGGGCTGCACTCCTTCGCACTTTATGCCCGTGCATGCGCCGGACCACGCGGTGAACCAGGCGTCAAAGGTCACTTCGCGCGGCAAAGCGACAAGGTCGCCGGTGCGGATTTCCTCGAGGCTCTTCAGCGATGTAGTGACCATCACAAAGAGCGGCATAAGGTAAATCACTACGAAGAATCCCAGGGCGGCGTAGAGGCTCCATCGCAGGAGAACCCTGACGGCCTGGCTTTGCCCGCGGGCCGGCGAGATCACAAGATCAGCCATCTTTTTGGGACCTCAATTCAGAGTAGAGATATGGAACGACGATGGCGAACACGACGGCCATCATGACCATGGCGGAACTTGCCGCTTGCCCGATGTCGCCACGCGAAAACGCCATTGCGTACATGTAGGTCGCGGGAAGGTCCGTGGCGAAGCCCGGCCCGCCGCCGGTCAGTGCGATCACGAGGTCAAAGCTCTTGATCGCCAGGTGCGCCAGGACGATGAATGCGGACAGGAAGATTGGCGCCATCGACGGGATGATGATTGCCGTGTAGATGCGCCAAGTCGGAATTCCGTCGACCTGCGCGGCCTTGATGATCTCGCCATCGACCGATCTCAGGCCGGCCAGAAAGAGCGCCATCACGAACCCCGAACTCTGCCAAAGGGCCGCGATCACGACGGTGTAGATTGCCATGTCCGGGTCGACAAGCCAGTCGAACGAGAAGCGCTCGAAACCCCAGCCCTTGACCATCGCCTCCAGCCCAAGGCCAGGATTGAGAATCCATTTCCAGGCCGTTCCCGTGACGATCATCGAGAGCGCCATCGGGTACAGGTAGATCGTGCGAATTGCACCTTCGGTTCGGATGTTCTGGTCCAGCAGGATGGCCATCAGAAGCCCAAGCGCCATTGCAATGACGATGAAAAGTGCCCCGAAGATATAGAGGTTGTTCAACGCTGTGTCCCAACGCGGCGATGCAAACAGCCTTTCGTACTGGATGAGCCCCTCGATCTCGTACTTCGGCAGCAGGCGCGATCTGGTCAGGGATACCCAGGCTGTCCACGCAATGAACCCGTACACGAAGACAAGAACCGCTACGAATGACGGCGCAAGCATCAGCTTGGGCAGGTGGTCTTCAAGCCATTTGCTCATAAACCGATCCCCAAGATGCGTGACCCCGCCGCGGAAATACCGCGGCGGAGCCGTTTTGCATTTGATCACATGCTGTTAGCAACGGCTGTCGCCAGCTGCTGAACGGCATCTTCAGATGACATTTCAGAGTTGAAGTGGGCGGTCACGACATCGGTGATTGCACCTGCCTGGGCGCCGCGCAGCGCCATGCCGTGGGCATAGCTTGGCAAAAGGGAGCCGCCTTCACTGGACGCGGCCATGTCGCTTGCCGACAAATGTGCGCAGCTGTCAAACTCATCCAGCGCGACGTCGACGCGAGCCGGAATGGACCCCTTGTTGAGATTGAACACCTTCTGGAAGTTCTTGCCGACGATCAGCTTTGCCAGCAATTTTTGCCCGGCCTCCCGGTCTGCGCCGTCAACCGCGAACATCGCGAAGCTGTCAACATTGTAAAGGAAACCGTCACCGGGCGTCGAGGCGCAAAGGAAGTCCTTCCCTGGCGCCTTGCCGGCGGCCAGGAATTCGCCCTTGGCCCAGTCGCCCATGATCTGAAACGCAGCCTCGCCATTCATGACCATCGCGGTCGCAAGGTTCCAGTCGCGGCCGGGGAAGTTCGGGTCAACGAATCCGCGCAGGGTGCGCATCTGGTCAAACACCGCTTTCATCCCGTCAGACTTGAGCGTGGCCTCGTCCAGTTCGACGAACGCCTTGTGGAACCCGTCCGCGCCCAGAATGCCAAGCGCCACGGCCTCAAATACAGTCGCGTCCTGCCATGCCTGGCCGCCGTGGGCCAGAGGAATGATGCCTGCAGCTTGCAGCTCTTCAGCCGCGGCATTGAACTCGTCCCACGAAGTCGGCATGGCAATGCCGTTCGCCTCGAGCACGTCCGCGTTTGCCCAGATCCAGTCCACGCGGTGAACGTTTACCGGCGCTGCGCACCACGTTCCTTCGCACTTCATGTGCCCCGCAATGGATTCAGGCAAGACATCTGCCCAGCCCTCGGCTTCCGCCACGGCAGATATGTCGGCAAGCACATCCTCTTCGTACCACTCCTGAATTGCCGGGCCCTTCAACTGAACGGCTGTCGGGGCATTGCCCGACAAAACGCGCGCCCGAAGCGCGGTCATGGCCGCGTCGCCGCCGCCGCCGGCAACGGGCATGTCGGTCCAGGTGCCGCCGTTTGCGGCGAATTCCTCTTGCAGGACGGCCACGGATTTCGCTTCGCCACCGGATGTCCACCAGTGAAGCACTTCGGCTTCAGGACCTGCGTGAGCCGCGCTGGACGCGGCCAGCGCAACTCCGGAAACGGCGCCGAGAACATGGGACTTCATTTTTGCTTCCTCCCTAAAGGATGCCGCGATCGCGGCCAGATGTGTTGATCTTCTAGGTGCAGGTCCGGGCCATGCAATCGGCGCAAGTCCGCTTTTCGGGCCACGGAGCAAGAATTTTGCCCGACCCGTTACACGTTGTTACCAAGCGCTCGATTCTGTTGCATGGTGTTACATAATCCGGCTCAGGCAAGTCACGGATCCGGACTTCATGGGAGAGCTTGGCGTGACGATTCCCAGAATACTGGTCGTTGATGACGATCCCGAAATGCGCAACATGATGACGCAATTCCTCAGACAGAACGGGTCAATCGCCCTACCCGCCGCCACTGAATTCGAGATATCCAGGCATCTGGAGACCGGTCGGATCGACTTGATCCTGCTGGATGTCATGCTGGGAGACGAGAACGGGCTGGACATCTGCCGAAGGCTTCGCACGGAACAGGACGTTCCTGTGATCATGGTCTCGGCGCTGTCCGCCGACAATCAAAGGATGGCCGGCTACGAGGTCGGGGCGGACGACTACATCGTCAAGCCGTTCAATCCGAAACTGCTTCTGGCACGGGTAAAGGCGGTTCTGTCCAGAGCCCGGCGGTCATCTTCCCTGGTTCATCGGCGCAACACCAAGACGTACACGTTTTCGGGCTGGACCTATGACGCAAAGCGCGATGTCGTTCTTTCTCCGGCAGGTGTTCAGGTTGCATTGTCCCGTCGGGAAATGGCATTGTTGCAAACCTTGCTGGCCAACCAGCACATCCCATTGACACGCGAGGAAATCGCCGAAGCGCTGGACGTTACGGGCGATGCAGCGCAGTCCCAGGACAAGGTCGGGCGTTCGATCGACATGCTGGTCGCCAGGTTGCGTTCGAAGATCGAGATCGATCCCAAGGACCCAAGAATCCTGAAGACGGAACGAGGCACCGGCTACATCTTCTCCGTGGATGCGACGGAATCGGATACTTGAGCGTCAGTCTGCGAACACTAGGAACCGGTCTGGTCCTCACTGCCTTCGCCGTAGGCCTGCTTTCGATGTGGATCTGGATGCAATCCG